>JAZKFK010000250.1:0-2690 GCA_040386475.1 Pseudomonadota bacterium
ACGGGGATATTCCAGATCAGCACATTGCCCAGCAGCACCAGCGCCATCACCGCCATCAGCAACGTCTGCCGGTTGGGGCCATTCTTGCGATACATCCAGTACGCCCCGCCCAGCAGGACAAGCGCGGACAACATGGCGAGCGACATGGCGAAATCGAGCATCGCGTTGCTCTAGCGGCTCGGCGCACTTCGGGCCAGCCGACATTGACTCGGGCGGTTGCGGCTGTAACCGGTTGCACCATGTCGCATCTCCTCACCGCAACTTTCACCCGCCGCCAGGCGCTGGCCACGCTCGCCGCCGGAACTGCCCTTGCCACCGTCCCCGGCTGCCGGACTCTGGCGGCCCCACCCTCCACCGTGGAAGGCGCGGCATTGCTGGACCAGATCGCGTGGCGCCTGCTTGAACGCTCGCCCGAAGGCGCCACCGCGCTGGGGATCGATACCGCAGGGCGCGCGCCGCTACGGGCCAGGCTTGCCGATGCTTCGCCAGCGGGCCTTGCCGCCGATGCCGCGCTGCTGCGGGCCGACCTCACCCGCGTGCGCGATACCGACACCACCACGATGGACGCGCCCACGCGCACCAGCTTTGCCGCTGTGGAAAGCGCCTATGCCACCGCGCTGGAAGGCTTGGCGCTGCCTTATGGCGCGGTTGCCGTGGGCGGCTGGCGCAATTCGCCCTACGCGGTGATCCAGAACGTGGGCACCTATATCGACCTGCCGCGCTTCCTCGATGCCACGCACCCTATCGATACGGCTGATGATGCCGAGGCCTATCTCGCCCGGCTGGAGCAGGCGCCCCGGGTGCTCGATGGCGAGCTGGAACGCATCACCGCCGCACGGGCGATTGGTCTGGTGCCGCCCGCCTTCCTGCTCAGTGCCGCGCTGGGGCAGATGGACCAGTCCATCGCCGATGCTGTGGCGGGCGGATCGATGGTCGCATCGCTTACCCGGCGCACGGCCGAAAAGAGCTTGCCGGGCGAGTGGCAGCGCCGCGCCGAATTGCTGGTACAAGGTCCGATCACCCAGGCACTGACCCGCCAGCGCGACGAATTGCGCCAGCAGGCGCAGATCGCAACCGACGAGGCGGGCATGTGGTCGCGCCCTCAGGGCGACGAATACTATGCCTGGGCGCTAAAGGCGGCGACCACCACCACGCTGACGCCTGCGGAAATTCACCGCATCGGTCTGGACCAGCTGGCCGAAATCCACGGCCGGATGGATACGATCCTTCGTCGTCTTGGCTATTCCAGCGGCACTCCCGGTCAGCGCATGGTGCAACTGGCGCGCGATCCGCGGTTCCAGTTTGCAGATGGCGATCCGGGACGTGCGGAAATCATGGCCTTCATCGAACAGCGCATCGCCTGGATCCGCGAACAGATGCCGCGCGCGTTCGAGCGGATTGTTCCCGCGCGGCTGGAAGTCCGCCGCCTGCCGCTGGCCGAGGAGCCGGGCGCACCCACCGCCTATGGGGGATCGGGCAGCAAGGATGGCACGATCCCCGGCAAGATGTGGATCAACCTGCGTTCCACCGACCTGCACCGGAAATACGACGTACCCACGCTGGTGCACCACGAGACCATTCCCGGCCACGTGTGGGAGGGCGAATACTCCAACCAGCTGGCGCTGATCCGCTCGGTACTGTCGTTCAGCGCCTTTTCCGAAGGCTGGGCGCTGTACGCAGAAGTGCTGGCGGACGAACTGGGCGCTTATGACGAGCATCCCGAATGGCGGCTGGGCTTCCTGCAGGACCAGGCCTATCGCGCCGCGCGGCTGGTGGTCGATACCGGGATGCACGCCATGCGCTGGAGCCGCGCGCGCGCCGCCGCCTATTTCGAGGAAACCGTTGGCAAGGGCGCCCACGAGGCCGGCAACGAGATTGACCGCTATTGCAGTTGGCCGGGACAGGCCTGCGCTTACAAGATTGGCCAGACCGAAATCTTGCGCCAGCGCGAACTCGCCCGCAGCGCTTTGGGCGCACGGTTCGACTTGCGCGCCTTCAACCAGGCGGTGGTGGACGGTGGCAATTGCCCGCTGGACGTGCTGGCCGGCAACGTGGCGCGATTTATCGAGGGAGCAACAGCATAGTTTGCGCGGCCCTAACCACGTTTGCCAACCTGGCCTTCACCACTTGCGCCCACCTCGTGTTCACCATTGGCTGATGGCCAGGGAAGAAGGAGGGTGTCCATGATCTACTTGTTTGCAACTGCCGCCGTGGCGGGGATCGTGGCGCTGGCGATGGTGCCGCACCACAAGGATCGCACCCGACGGCTGATGCAGCGCGGCGGAGCGGCGGCCTTGTTCGGCGTAGGGCTGTGCGGGGCGCTGGCGACGCTGGTGATCGGCTGAGCCAGCCACCGTCAGGCCTGGCTTATTGCGGGGCGGCGTCCAGTTCATCGGCGGCGTCTTCAAGGTCATCCTTGACCTGCTCGCCTTCGGCCCGCAGCACATCTGCGCTGCTTTCGGCGGCTGCCTCGTTCGGGCCACCTTCCTCGGCGGCTTCGAGCAGATCAGCTTCTGCCTCATAGCTTTTGTCTACCGCCTCGGCGATTTCCTCGGTCTGGTTCTCGGCGGAGCTGTCGCACGCGGCGAGTGCCAGTGCGGGCGCCAATAAGGCCGCAGCGGCGGCAAGGCGGATGGGGCGATTGGTGGTCATCGGAATTCTCCCTGTGATGTCAGACGAATGACCAGCGA
>JAZKFK010000251.1:0-17432 GCA_040386475.1 Pseudomonadota bacterium
CCGTCTGGGCAATGCGCTGCAGGTCCGGCTCGATCCAGCGTTCAAACTCCTCGCGGTGGACTTCCGCCTGGATGGTCAGGCCCGGACCGTCAAACCGGAACTGTGCATGCGTTTGGCTGGACAGGGCGCGCTTCAACTGCCCGACCGCCTCGTACAGCGCATGGCCCAGCTCGCCCTCGATCACCGCGATCATGCGCTGGATCGCGGCAGGATCGGTGGCACTGCGCTGGAGCCTTGATAATTCCTCCAGCGTTCGGCGATTGCGCATCAGCGCCAGACGCGACCAATCGCCGAAATCGGTGAAGTGCCCGGCCGGAATATCCAGCAGCTTGTCGAACGAACGGTAAGTGCTGCCCTTGCCCAGCATAGGCAAGACCAGATGATCCATGATCCGGAAGTCGAACCGGTCACCCGCGATGCCAATGCCCGCCGAACCCAGCGGGACGCAACGCCGCGCCGCGCCCGGAGCTTCGACCCGCACGACCGAGAAATCGCTGGTTCCGCCTCCGAAATCGGCCACCAGCAATGTCGCGGGGTCGGCCAGGCGGGAGGCAAAACCATAAGCCGCGCCCATCGGCTCATAGACATAATGGATCGGGCGGCCCAGCACGGCGAACATCGCATCATAGCGGGCCCGCGCCAGCACCGGATCCGGCCGCGCACCAACATAGCGCACCGGGCGGCCAACCACGATCTTGTCGGGCAGGTCGGTAAGATCTTCGCCACCGCGCGCCAGCAGGTGAGCCAGGAAAATCTGCCCCAGTTCCTCGAAGCGCAACCGCTTGTCGAACAGGCTGGCGCTTTCAAACAACGAATTGGCGGCGATCGACTTGAACGACTGCAGGAAGCGGCAACCTTGCGGGAAATCGAGAAACTCCGCGATGGCCCAGGGACCGGCCTCATGGCCCAGGCCCCCACGAATCGTATCGTCCTGCCAGAAGCACAGCGCGGAACGAAACACTGCGGCAGGACCATCCGGCGCGGCAAATTCGACCAGCATCGACTGTCCGCCCGCCTCGGTGCGCGCGATGACCGAGTTGGTCGTGCCGAAATCTATGCCGACAGCACGGGCGCCGGGCGTGCTGTCAGTCATGGTCAACGTCCTCTATCACCCGCAGGCGGCCGGCGCCAATGGCACCGCCTCCATCATTTAGCAATCGGCAGGGCTGGTGGAGAGGCCGCCGCGCGCTATTCTGCAGGCTTGAGTGTTACCCACACGTCCACCGGCGCGCTGAATTTGCCAGGCGCCGGCTTGCCGATGTCGATGCGCTCGGCCGTTACCAGTTCGCCGGTTGCAAGATTGAATCTTGCCCAGGGTTTCGGCATCCGGCCAAAGGTCATCTTCTGGATCGGGCGGCCAGTGGCGGTGTTCATGATCGTTGCAATGATGCTCATCCCCCGCCGTTATGGTGCAGAGGCCGGTGCTGTCCAGCCCCGCATCACAGGCAACGCCTGGCTCTCGTTTCAGGCTGGCGACCAGCCTCCCCCCAGCGCCAGGAACACGTCGATCTGGGCGCGCGATATGGCCGCGTCCTGATCGGCCAGCGCCGCGGCGGTATCGGCCAGGGTGCGTTCGGCATCGAGCCGCTCGAGCGAGTTGATCGTGCCTTCGCGTTGGCGTGCGCGGGTGATGCGGGCCGCCCGCTCGGCTGCTTCCTGCGCCGCCTGCAGCGCCCGCCGCCGGTCAAGCGCGCGGGCATAGCTGCTCAGTGCGGTTTCGGTTTCCTGCAGCGCGCCCAGCACAGTGCCATCGAACGCGGCGAGCGATTGCTCGGCCTGCGCACTGCTGGCGTCGATCCGCGCGCGCACCGGCTCGGTATTGGGAAAGGCCCAATCGACCAGTGGCCCCAGCAGGAAGCGGAATGCCCCGCCGGTCAGCAGATCGCCCAGACTGCCGGCGGTCGAACCCACCGAACCACCCAGCGTGATGCGCGGGTAGAGATCCGCCGTCGCCACCCCGATGCGCGCGGTATCGGCTGCCAGCCGTCGCTCTGCTGCGCGGATATCGGGTCGGCGGGCCAGCATGGCAGTACCATCGCCCACCGGCAACGGCGTAGCGATGGTCAGCGCCACACTGCGTTCGCCCGCAATGGGTGGCAGGGCAGCGGGTGCCCGTCCGGTCAGCGTGGCGAGTGCAAACAGGGCCGCCTGTCGTTCAGCTGTAAGCGAAGGAATGGCGGCGGCGCGCTGTTCGCGCAGGGTTTCCAGCTGGGCCAGGCCCAAACCGCTCTCCAGCCCGGCATCGTGCCGCCTCCGGGTGAGGGCAAGCGAGCTGTCGAGCAGGTCAACAATGTCCTGCGCCACTGCAATCCGTGCCGCCGCGCTGGCGGCAGCGGCATAGGCGCGCGTGGTCTCGGCCACCACCAGCACGCGCACGGCATCGGCATCGGCCTGCGCACTGGCGAGATCGGCACTGGCCGCTTCCACCCCGCGTCCCACGCGGCCGAACAGGTCCACTTCGTAGCTGACCGACAGGCCGCCATCATAGCTGAAGCCTTCGCGGTCGGCGCCCGGCGGCACTTCGGCTTGCGACGCGCGGCCATAGGATGCACCCGCGCCCACGCCGGTTTGCGGCAGGCGTCCGGCGCGTGCCGCCCGCAGACCCGCCCGCGCCAGTGCGATCCGCGCGGTAGCCTGCCGCACGTCGGTGTTGGCGGTCATGGCATCGGCCACCAGACCATCCAGCACCGGATCGTCATACAGCCGCCACCAGTCGGCCGGCAGCGGGCTGGGCGTGACCACGCCAGCTTCTGCGGAAAGAAAGGGGCCGGTCGCCGCGACGGGTGGGGGGGTAGCGACGTAATCCGGCCCCACCGCGCACGCCGCAAGGGCGAACGCGGAAAGGGATGAGAGTGCGAGAGTGCGAAGGCGCATGGCAGCGGTCCTTATTCAGCCGGAGTGGCGACAAGCGCGCCCAGGAGCGCATTGGGACGCGAGCCGGAGCGCCCTGCCCGCAAGGCGGCAATCCGGTCACCCAGCGCGCGGCTGACGACATAGAAAGTGGGTGTGAAGACCAGCCCGAACCCGGTCACCCCCAGCATGCCGAAGCACACCGCCGTGCCCAGCGCCTGGCGCAACTCAGCACCCGCGCCGGTGGCGATCACCAGCGGCACGCAGCCCAGGATGAAGGCAAAGCTGGTCATCAGGATTGGCCGCAAGCGGGTGCGCGCAGCCTCGACCGCGGCCTCCGCCGCCGTCAGGCCGTGGAGCTGCTCACCCTGGCGGGCGAATTCCACGATCAGGATGGCGTTCTTGGCCGACAAGGCGATCAGCACGACAAGGCCGATCTGCGTCAGCACGTTGTTGTCCATGCCCCGCAGATTGACGCCGATCATCGCCGCCAGCAGGCACATTGGCACGATCAGGATGATCGCCAGTGGCATGATCAGACTTTCGTATTGCGCCGCCAGCACCAGGAACACGAGCAGCACCGCCAGCCCGAAGACCAGTACGGCAGTGTTGCCGGCGGTATCCTGCTGGTAAGCGATGCCGGTCCATTCCACGTCCCAGCCCTGCGGCAGCACTTCGGCCGCCACCCGCTCCATCGTCGCCAGCGACTGGCCGGTGGAAAAGCCGGGCGCACTGTCGCCGTCCACCGCCACCGCCGGCACCAGGTTATAGCGCGTGACGCGGTATGGCCCGGTGGTGTCGGTCAGCGTGGCGAGCGAGCCCAACGGCACCATCGCCCCGTTGGTTGAACGGGTGTAGAGCGCGCTGATATCCGCCGCATCATCGCGGAACGGCGCATCGGCTTGTGCAGTTACCCGGTAAGTGCGGCCCAGCAGGTTGAAATCGTTGATGAAGGCGCTGCCCAGATAGACCTGCAGCGTTTCGAACACGGCCGCCGGCGACACGCCCAGGATCTGCGCCTTCTCGCGGTCGATCTCGGCATGGACGCGCGGCGTGCCGGTATCGAAGAAGGTATAGACCCCCGCCATGCCTGGCTGCTGGTTGGCCTGCGCGATTACCGCATAGGCCATGTCCTGCATTGCCTTGTAGCCCGCGCCGTTGCGATCCTCGATCATCATGCGGAAGCCGCCAGCCGAACCGATGCCACGGATTACCGGCGGCTTGACGATCATCAGCCGCGCTTCGGTAATGTCGGCGGTGGCGGCCTGTGCGGCGGCCATCAGGCTGTCGATATCGTGGCCGTTTGCGGCGCGGTCGGCAAAGTCGTCCAGCACCCAGTATGCGGCTGCAGAGCTGGCGCTCTGGGTCTCGGAGGTACCGTCAAAACCGGACATCATCACAGCGCCGGAAATGCCCGGCAGTGGCAGCATGCGTTCAGCCACCTGCTTCATCACCGCATCGGTGCGCTGGGTGGACGAGCCCGCCGGTAGCTGGATTACGGTGAGGAAATAGCCCTGGTCCTGCTGCGGAATGAATCCCGTGGGGGTGGCCGCCAGCGCAAAGCCGGTCAATGCGATCAGACCGAGGTAAATCGCCATCATCCGCCGGGGCATGGCCACCAGCCGCGCCGTCCAGCGGCCGTACCAGTCACTGAAACGCTCAAACATGGTGTTGAACCGGTCGCCAGCGTTCACCAGCGCCTGCCGCCAGCGCGGTTGCGTGCCGTGCGGGGCCTCGTGCTTGCTGAGCAACAGTGCCGACAACGCCGGGCTCAGCGTCAGCGAGACTATCAGCGAGATCACCGTGGCGGCCGAGATGGTCACCGCGAACTGCTGGTAGAACGCGCCCGACAGCCCGCCAATGAACAGCGTGGGCACGAACACGGCACACAGCACCAGCACGATGGCAATCAGCGCGCCGCCCACTTCGTCCATGCTGGTGCGCGCGGCTTCCAGCGGGGTCATGCCGCTTTCCAGGTTGCGCTCGACATTCTCGACCACCACGATGGCATCATCCACCACGATGCCGATCGCCAGCACCAGACCGAACAGCGACAGGTTGTTGAGTGAATAGCCGAGCATGGCGAGAACCGCGAAGGTGCCGATCAGCGAGATCGGGATGGCCAGCACCGGAATGATCGAGGCGCGCCACTTTTGCAGGAACACCACGATCACGATCACCACCAGCACGATCGCCTCGAGCAAGGTCTTGATCACCTCGTCGATACTTTCGGCGATAAATTCGGTGGGGTTGTAGACGATGCGGTATTCCAGGCCCGCCGGGAAATCGGCCGACAGCTCCTCCATCGCGGCCTGCACGGCTTCGGCCGAGGACAATGCGTTGGAGCCGGGCTCCTGCAGAACGGGGATGATCACCGAGTCCATCTCGTCAAGATAGGCGCTGGTGGCATAGTCCTGCGCGCCGATCTCCACCCGCGCCACGTCGCCCACGCGCACCTGGCGGCCTGCTGCATCGGTGCGGATCACCACGTCGGCGAACTGCTCGGGACTGGTGAAGCGGCCTTGCGTTTCCACGTTGACCTGGAAGGCGCTGTCGGGGCTGGGCTGCTGGCCAAGGGTACCGGCGGCAACCTGCACGTTCTGTGCCCGCAGCGCATTGACAATGTCGCCCGCGGTCAGGTCCAGCGCGGCGGCGCGACCAGGATCGATCCACACGCGCATGGCCAGTTCGCGACTGCCGAACAGCTGCACCCCGCCCACGCCTTCGACCCGCGCGAGGCGATCCTTAATGCGGGTCTGCGCGTAGTTGGAGATGTATTCACGGTTCAGGCTGCCATCGGGCGAAACCATGTTGACGATCAGCAGGAAATCCGGCGTGGTCTTGGCAGTCACTACGCCCAGCCGCTGCACTTCCTCGGGCAGGCGCGGTTCGGCAATCGCCACGCGGTTCTGCACCAGCACCTGCGCTTCATCCAGATCGGTGCCGGGCGCGAAGGTAACGGTGATCGTCACCCGCCCGTCGCCGGTCGACTGGCTGGACAGGTACAGCATCCCGTCCACTCCGTTGATCTCCTGCTCGATCGGGTTGGCCACGGTATCGGCCACCGTTTCGGCAGAAGCGCCGGGATAAGTCGCGTTCACGGTCACGGTCGGCGGCACCACTTCGGGATACTGGCTGACCGGCAGGAACAGGTACGAGATCGCGCCCACCAGCGTGATCATGATGGCGATCACGGCGGCAAAGATCGGCCGATCGATAAAGAAGCGGGACAAGCGCATGGCTCAGGTCTTTCCGAATTCGAAGGAGAGTGCGCGGCTCAGCTGGCCAAGGTCAGCGGCTAACGGTGGCGCTGGAAGCGGCGGCGGCCCGCGGGACCTGATCGGCGGCAAGCGGCGCAGCGGGCGCGGCAATCGTGCCGTCCTTGACGCGAACTTGCTGGCCGGGAATGGCCATCTGCACACCCTCGATCACCACCCGGTCGCTCGCCTGCAGGCCGCTGCGGATCACCCGCAGGCCATCGACCAGCGGCCCCAGTTCCACCTCGCGCGCGGCCACCTTGCCCTGGGCATCCACCACCAGCAGCAGCTTGCGCGTCTGATCGGTGGTCACGGCGGTATCGGGCACCAGCAGAGCGTTGACCGTGGTTCCCGTAGCCATGCGCATGTTGCCGAACAGGCCGGGCGCCAGGAAGCCATTGGGGTTGGCGATCACCGCGCGGGCACGGATCGTACCGGACTGCGGATCAATCGCGTTGTCGGTAAAATCCAACCGCCCGCGCCAGCGATAGTCGGTCTCGTCCGCCAGGCGGATTTCCACCTCGGCATCGCCCAGTCCCTCGCGGCGGGCTTTCAGGAACAGCGCCTCGCTGCCGGCGAAGCTGAAGTGGATCGGATCGACCGCGTTGATCGTGGTCAGCAAAGTGGCTGCCTCGCCACTGCCCGCTGCCACCAGGTTGCCGGCATCGATCCGGCGATCAGAAATGCGCCCGGCAATTGGCGCGCGCACCGTGGTGAATTCCACGTCCAGGGCGCGGATGCGGCTGGTGGCCTGCGCGGCGGCCAGCGCCGCTTCCTGCGCGCGCACTTCGGCCGCCAATCGGTCAATCTCGTTGGCGGCAATGGCATCCTCGGCCACCAGCCGCTGCGCGCGGGCCAGATCGCTGCGAGCGAGGGCGAGCGCGCTGGACGCAGCGGCAACGCGGGCCTGCGCTTCGGCCAGGCTGGCACGATAGGGCCGCGCGTCGATGGTGAAGAGCGGCGCCCCGGCGCGGACGAACTGGCCATCGGTAAAGTGGATCGCGGTGATCTGGCCGGATACGCGCGGACGCACCTCCACGCTGCGGCTGGCTTCGAAACGGCCGATGAATTCATCCCATTCGGTGATTTCGCGCTGCAATGGCGCGGCGACTGTAACCGTGGGGATCGGCGGCGCGGCGGGCGTGGCACTTTCACCGCGTAGCAGGAACCAACTGGCCGCCAGCACCACCAGGATCAGCCCCAGCACGATCCAGCGCGGGGTGCGCGAGGGCTTCTCAGCTTCGGAGGGCTGCCCGCCGTCCCCATCATCGAACGATGGGGAGACCAGGTCGCCCTCCTCCTCCATCGCATAGCGCTGGCGGTCATCCTGCACATCGAACGGCGTATCGAACATTGAAACCCCCACCCCCGGAACCACTTTGGAACAGGGTGATCAGGTCCGCCCCCGCAAGCGCAGTGGCCTGAAGGGTGGGACAAATTACAGACATGGCCGGACTTTCACGCCAACCGCGGGGCGGCAGCGTGGAGCGACGTATCGGAGGACCAACTCCAACCGGGCCTAACTTCTGTACCGATAAGTATGTAATCTGGCGTTCAGGTCAAGTGATATTTCTATACCGACCGATATTTTTTTCGCACTGCACCATTTCAGGTGCAATCAGCGCGATGGCCAGACCGCCAGGGCAGCTTGCGCAACCTGCTGCAATTCTTCACGTTTGGCACCGCCACCGGCCTGCACGGACATGCCTTGCAGCAAGGCAAGCACATAGCGGGTGATCCCCTCGGCATCGGTCGGTACGGTGAAGTCCCCTTCATCGATGGCGCGCTGCATGCGATCGATCATTGCCTTGCGCGCCGATTCGGTACGCCGCTCGATGTCGTTGCGCAGCGATGGCTCGGCACTTTGACAGGCAACTGCGGCGATCACGCCCATGCAGCCGCGACACTCGCCGCCGGTGACTGTATCGATCGCGCCATACAGCAGGTTTTCAGCTACCCCGCGCGCCGTGGGGGCATTCAGGGCGGCGGCTACATAGGCCAGTTTCTCGGCCTCGTAGAGGTCGAACGCCTGCTTGAAGAGCGCTTCCTTGTTGCCAAAAGCTGCGTAAAGGCTGGGCCGGGTAATGCCCATCGCTTCAGTCAGGTCGGTTAGCGAAGCGCCCTCGTAACCCTTGGTCCAGAACACGCGCAGCGCGGCCGCCAAGGCAACCTGGGCATCAAATTCGCGTGGGCGCCCTCTCACTGCAAGCTTTTCCATATCGTCCGGTATATATAGATCCACACCCAAAGATCAAGCTGAGCGCTCCGCGAACCAGGGATTGCGGCCTTATTACCCGGCACAGCAAGGGTTCGGCAACAGCCCAACCATGTGGTCCAGTCCGTCAGCTCGGCCCCCATTCCTGTAGCTGGCCTTGTGCTGGCGCCCGGATTGGCAGCTATGAATGGCACTATCTACCAATCCGGACGTCAAGAACGTAAGCGCCAGGCCTGATATCAGAGACCAGTTGTGGGTGTGCTTGGCGGTGCTGTCAGTCTAACCCCAACTCGTCTCCGATTGGCGGAGTTAGCGCTACCTTGGCGTCAGTTCAGGCCATGAGCAACTGCCAATCGGCTAGGGCGGCCGAGCGGCGGGTTTTGTAGGTTGTTCTGTCGATCAGGTGGCTTTCGAGATTGAAGTGCCTGTGGACGTTGGCGTGGAACGAGGTGAACTTCTGTAACGACTTCATCTGCCAGAACCTGAGCATCGCTCGTTCCCGTCGGAATGGCAGGTGGCTTCTCTCCACACGGTTGTTGGCCCAGCGGTTAACCTGCGGCTTGGCGGTGTTGCCTGGCTCGGTCATCGCTGCTTTCTACGAGCGCAGGCCATCAGTCGTGATCTCCGCCGGCAGATCATTGCGCCTTAGAATCTTCTTCATGAACACGAGCGCGGCCCTCTTATCCCTCGCCTTCGTGATGAATTCATGATGATGCTTTCAAGTACCTCAACCTCCTGGCCGGCTGCTCGCCACAGGTAGTGCATCTCGCCGCGGATATTTACGTAGACCTCGTCGAGGTGCCACTTTCATTGGCGGAAGCCCTTCATCCAGCTGACCCGCTGCCTTCTCACGTCTGCTGCAAACATCGGGCCGAACCGTTTCCACCAATGGCACACGGCCTCTTGGCAGATGTCGATGCCGCGCTCGAACAGCAGGCGTTCCACGTTCTGCAGCGACGATGGGAAGCGGACGTACATCAACACCACCAGCCGGATTACCTCGGGTGATGAGTTGAAATAGCGAAACGGGCTGGCAGTATTTTGGATCGGGGCATGGCCGCGCCCTACGTTTCCGAGCCCAGAACGCCAGCCGTGCAGATACTCTGACAGGGTCCGCTGGAAATGTTGAAGCGGAAGGTGGCACCACCGCCGACGTTGTTTTCAGCAATCAGCGTCCCGGAGTGTGCCTCTACGATCGTCCGACTGATAGCCAAGCCGACGCCTGTCCCGTCAGGTTTTGAAGAAATGAATGGATCAAACAGGGTGTGGGTAACCTCTGCTAATATTCCCGTACCAGTGTCGCAGATCGAAACCTCGGCCTGACCGTCTCTTTCGGCGGTCCGGATAGTGAGCTCGCGGACCGCCGAATTCGCCATAGCATCACAGGCATTGCGGATGAGATTGATCACAACTTGCTGAATCTGGACCGGATCCCCCAACGCTTTCAAACCATCGAGCATCTCGTATCTGACCGTTAGACCTTCCGAGATTCCTGCTAGGGCAACGCTGCACGCCTCGACAATTTCCTTACTGAGATGGAACAGCGTCGGCGATCGCTTTCCCCGAGCAGACATTCTCCGGACAGCTTTGAGGATTTCGCCCGACTTAAGGGCGCACCTTTCGATCCCATCAAGGATATCCAGCATTTCAACATCACTTTGCTCGCGTTCCTTGTTCCGCAGCGCAGTGACATACATCGCTATGGCGGCAAGTGGCTGGTTGAGTTCATGCGCCAATGTCGAACCCATCGTGTTGATCGCGCTCAAGCGTGAGAAGTGAATTTGTTCCGTCTGAAGAGCCTGCAATTGCAACTGCGCCTCTTTCTCCAGTGTAATGTCCTGCTTGGTCCCGAAAATCCTAGCCGCCTTGCCATCCTGTTGCTCAACGTCTCCTGTTATCCTGATCCAACGCGAGTTGTTCGCCTTGGTCCTGATTGCTGCGTCGATGGTGAAGCTGGAACATGTTGCAATTGCGTTGAAACGCAGCGCTTCCAGTTCACGCCGCGAGTTGGACTCGTACCATGCGAGCGTTTCCACTCTGTTTACGGGATAATCATGGGGCAGGTCAAACATGTCATAGACCGCTGATGTCCAAGATAATGCCTCGGTCGCAAGGTCGCATTCCCAAACCCCTATGCTTCCAAGTTTCGAAATTCGATCATACATCCTGGAGAAATCTGTTAGCACTTTTAACTACTTACCTTCACAAGAGCTAGAAGATTAACGAGCATGCGAGTTGGCATAGAGCGCTGCCAACTAGAATCCGCCGAGACTTCAGTGGCGTTATGAAATGCGGTCATCACCTGATGGCGATCCCAGTTGCCGTAGCCTTCACTCAGGTCCGAATAGCGTTGCGTGTGTCGTTTAGAGGTGTTCCTTAGGAAGCGCTGTCCAACCCGGGCACCAACGATTGATCCATTGCGATCCTCGCAATAGAATACTTGCGCGGCGCTGACATCGGTCATGGTCTCGATAGGTGAATTATTGAAGGAAGGCTTGCGGGGGCGCGGCATCATCACACACTACCCTGCCCGCCCCAATTTGCTAGCGGTGCATTTGCCCTAAAATGACGCCTCGGATTCTTCTCCAAGAGAGGCACCAAGTTTCCCAATAGTTAACGCCATTCCCGTAGATTCGCCAAATTCTCTCCCGCCTCAGACCGTGGAATACCGGCGCGAGGAGGATCTAATGCGCGAAATTTCTGACAGCCTGCCGATCTGCTTCTACGAAAACCCAAAAGGAGAAAGCGCCAGTCGTCGCACCAAACCAAGATTCCAAACAATAATGCGTGTTGGTCGTATCACTCTCGATGATGATCAGGGATTGGCCCGCGTAAAAAACGTCTCGGATAATGGTGCCCACCTGCATGTGTCGATACCACTAAGGCTTAGAGTGGCCGTGACACTCGAACTGGCGGAAGGCGAGGCACTGCTAGGTCAGGTCGTCTGGGTAGCCGATGACGAATGCGGAATTCGTTTTGATCAGCAGATCGATTGCGCGGCGTTACTCAGGCGCTTGGCGCAGTCGACATTGAACGGCGTCACTCGTTCCTTGAGATTGCAAACCTCCAAGCCTGCGGTAATCCGCAGCGAGCGCGGAGTTCGCTTGGCGAAGGTGCAAGACATTTCGCAACGCGGTATGAAGCTTCTGCACGATGGGAGCCTTACCGAAAACATGGCTGTGAAAATTACTTTACCATCTGGTCTGGAACGGTGCGGGATTGTCCGCTGGTCTCGGGACAACATTGCCGGGGTATTGTTACTGCAACCATTTTGCACTGAGGAGCTCGGCTGGTCGCGGGCTCTCTAGTCGATCCTCAAAGCCACATCAGCTGCACGGTCGCGCAGTAAGGTTCCGGGAGAAATTTCCGCAGCCGCAACAAGCAACGCCACTTCTGCCACGGTTCTGACGCGCATCTTCGCAAGCGCGTTACTCCGGTGCTCTTCCACAGTACGGATGGAAATACCCAAATAATAGGCAACATGCTTATTTGCTGCGCCTTCGACCAACAGGCCAAGAACCTCGCTTTCCCGCTTCGACAGTTGACTGAACAATTGGCGTGCCTCGTCTTTCCTTCGCGTCGCGGGTGCGGATAACTCGAGAGCCTTGAAGGCTTGGGAAAGCGCATCTGTGAGAATATCTGGCCCAAACGGCTTTTCGATGAACTCCATGGCCCCCAGTTTGATTGCGCTGACCGCGGTGAACACATCACCGTGGGCCGTCATGATGATTACCGGCCAATTCACTTCGCGCTGGTTAAGCTGGTCAAGAACTTGCAGCCCGTTCATCTGCGCCATCCGGATATCCAGCAGTATAGGGCCTGGAAGAAGCTCCGGCTGCGCGTCCAAGAAATCCTGTGGTTCGGCGAAAACGCGCGGCTGCAGCGCCGCTCCCGTTAACAGGAAATGGAGCGACTGGCGAATATCGCGGTCATCATCGACGACATAGACGCACTGGCCGCTCTGATGCGTGCCCCTTGCGATAGTTGTTGCAGAGCCATCCATCTTCCGTTCCTAAGTATCCAGAGCAATCCAACCCTTCTTGCGCTTGCCGTTGTCCACAGATTCGGGTGCAGTCGGGCCAGAACCACAAGATGCCAATCGCTGACACAATCGGTGGTTCCGCGTGGCCACAGTGTCAGCGACTTGGCTGTTGGTCCACCCCGCCAATTTGCGCTGGCATTGATAAGGTCTCGGTCATGACTGCGCAGCCCTTTCGGTAGGCGGGGCCATCCCCGTCCGTCTCGTTCCAGCGGTGGCAACTCAAGTCCAATCGAACTAAGTCGAACGCAAGCGACGCCTGGCGATCAGCGCTTACAACATCCTGCACAGCGACCGGGAAATTGCCTTTGACAACATTGTCATGCTGGCTTCCCGCATTTGCGGGACTCGCTTCGCTGCCATAAGATTCATTGATGAGCCTCACCAGTGGTTCAAGGCAAAATTCGTTCTGGAACAAAACGAAACGCCCATCTCGGGGTCTTTTTTGCGCGCAAGCGATTAAGACATGCGATCTGTTCGTCGTGGATGACTCACGAGCCGATCCGCGATAGCATTCCCATCTTTCTGGATAGCGGCCAGGCAGGTTGAACGATGCTGTGGGTGTTTGGTTGATGCAGTGCAGCATTTGATCGTCCGCTTTACGCCAGACCGTGGGCAATTTCCAAATGCTCTGGATCTCCGTCCGGAGCCAGCGATAGCGAACTAGACTGGAACCAGCGTTTTGCGCTGGCCGAACTCAAATCTGTTCGAAGCATGGCCGCGTGATCGCCTGACACCGGCCACAGAGTTCGTGAGGCCCGCTTGCTAACCCGGCAGGCAGTACTTTCCATAGGTGTATCGGTACTCGACAAACCCGGACAATTACGGGGCGGGCCTTGGTGCATGTTTAACCCATCGAAGATAGAAGGCCTTTTTAGAGGCGTCGGAAACAGTCTCCAAGTTCCCCCCGTCTTCCCGCCCGACGCCTCACCCTTCCAAATCGGTTAAGAGCATCACGCTGTACGAAAGTGGTTCACGAACGAGTTCGCCCCTTTCTCTTATCGCGTGCTGTCGCGCGTGTTGCTAGCCAAATCCAGCAGCACCGGCTTGTCTGGTGGCTGTGAACGCAGCCGGGGCCTAACCGTTGCGTCCGATTTACGCGCCTATCTCGCCAAAAGCAGACGGTCAGCAAACGACCCCATTGCGGACATTATGATCCCTGTGACGTGGCTGCTTTCTCGACAATTCTTCGAGTCAGATATTCGTAGATGCCACGTTGCCGGGTGTCATCTTCGACAATGGCAGCGGCCTCAACCATGTAGTCGGTATTCAAGGCGGTATTTGCATCTTCAACGCCTGCTTTGATCGCAAGAGCAATCTCTTGCACCGTTTGGCCGCCCCGATGACTGTATTCCCTATGGGCGGGAGGACCGTAACGACGAACTCTTGCGGTGCGCCCCGACCAATCTTCAAACGAAGCATGTTGTGTGAAGGGCCGGTCACATGATGGGCTGTGTAGGTGCCGTCATTCTCTGAGATATTCATCCGTTTCAACTCCGACACCACTTAGCCCGCTAACGGCAGCTAACCACCCCCCTTAAGGACGTTAGCACGGGCTTATTCGCCCCAGTATTGCTCCGTGACCTCATAGGATGGACCAAGCTCAGCTTTTAGCCTCTGTGCGAGCTTCTGGCAGTCGTCGTTGAACTCGGCAAAGAATCCATCGGGCCATTTGGTATGAGCGGGGTCATCCCAGTTTAGGGCAGCGTCGAGCTTTTCGATCCAGCCATTCAGGTCGGAAACAAGAGCATCGGATATCGGGAGGCTTTGCGGGTCAATGTTCCCAACATCGTCGCCTCCATCGTGCCAGAGGGGCCAAGATCGGTAGTCCGCCATCATCTTTATTCGCATGGACCGAAGGCTACCAAGACCAATGTCCGCTTTCCACCCCTTTGCGGACGTTCGGCGTCCTTCAAAGACGTCCCAAAAGCAGCCGTCGCTGATCCTCTCGAACTACGTCTGGAATTGGGCCGGGAGCGGACGGGCAGGTTTCGGTCGTAGGAGCGCATAAAGCTGCCGTTCGGGAAACGATCCAGTTAGCGACACACCCACTCATGCGAGAATCGTTCGGCTGTCACATTAAGGATTACTTAGGTATCTATCTTTACCTGTGCTGGGACGAGATGAGCCCGCTGTCACCCTTCCATATTGCTGTTCCCGAAGGAACCTATGTCGAGCTCGTCCGGAGCTTGTTCAGAACGCTCCTTCCTACTGTGATAATCGCGACGTCCTTCATGGCAGTCGCGGCGACAGTACTGTTGCAGGTTCCCGATAAGGCACTGGTTGGTCTCAGTGTGCTCGGATCTGTCGCCGTGTTAGCCCGGATCGTGATCCTGCTGCTTTTTCGCAAGGAGGCCGCTGAACCGAGTTTGGGGGTAGCTCGGGCACGCCGCCTGGAGCGGATCTTTGCCTTTGCTTACCTCATCTTCGCCCTTCTATTCGGGCTCTTTTGCGCAAGAGCTTTCGTGGTGGCCCTGCCAGAGGCTCATGTCCTGATCGTCGCGTTATTGGTCGGTTATGCTGCTGGGGTTGCAGCGGGAATTGCCTATCGCCCCTGGATAAGCGTGGCGGCGATGCTGCTCGCAGTCTTACCGACTGTAGTCGTAAGCCTCGTGAGCCTGGATCCCACCTACAAGGCGGTCAGCATTCTCCTTGCACTGTTCTTGGCAGGCGGAATCCAGAGCATGCTTTCACATTATCGCTTTGCCTCTGCCGGCATCACAATGCAGGGCATGTTCGCTGACTTGGCGCAAAACGACACCCTGACCGGTTTGCGAAACCGGTTTGGTCTTGCCGAGCGTTTTAACTGCGTCACAATGCTGGGTCAGACCCACGGCGATCTTGCCATACACTGCCTTGACTTGGATCGGTTCAAGCCGGTGAACGATGAATTCGGCCATCCGGTGGGAGATCAGTTATTGCAGGCCGTGTCGGAACGATTGTCCCGCATTGTTCGAGGGAGTGATTTCGCCGCGCGCATCGGCGGAGACGAATTCGTCATAATTCAATGCGGAATTGCTGACAAAACTGAAGCCGAACTGCTCGCCCGCCGAATTGTACGCGCTGTGTCAGCTCCATATGGGATCGCCAACCGCACGATCACTATCGGAACAAGTGTTGGTTACGCGCTCGCTTCGGAAAATGGCCACAATCTTGAAAACCTTATTGCGGCCGCCGATGCCGCCCTTCTTAGAGCTAAACGAGCTGGGGGAGGCGGAATCAGCCGCAGCGAGGGCCTGCTGCTCACAGGATAAGGGCGTGGCGCGCACCGCTGCCAGTTCGACGATTGAATGAAGAAGCTTGGACCTAAATCGGCATGGCTCCTGGACATCGCAACGCTGAACCTCGCTTCCTAAAAGCTAACGCTTCCAGATCAATTGTGTTTTAGTCTGCACTTGGGCCGATTGCAGAACGTCCGCCTCTGGTTGATCGAAGACTGAACGCGACGATCGGTTCCGAGGCTAATTCAGGTCTAGTGCCCACGCTTCTCCGCACTCAGTCTGTCTAGCCCCGAAAGGCTAGCTTCTGGAGAATACTTGGCAGCGAGGTTTTCCGGCTCAGCCGCTTGTTCGTCCTGCGCGACCGATTTTCTCTCACCAATCATGTCACGCGCAACGGCAAAGCTATCGTCAGCATCGATCACGAACCTATGTGCGAAGAATGCCTGCAACGAGTTGTAACACTCGACCTGTTCGGGACCGACCGCAATCGGCTGACCAGTTCTAATCGCCTTTATGATTGCCGCCACCGGATCGAGATCGCGAGCAGCATCGATAGCTTGCTTCATTTGTGCGGCGGAAATCTCACCGGCCATCAGCTTGGACAGCGCATATCCCGTCACCTCTTTATCACGGGCTTCATCAGATGCCCTCATCATCTGCCCCAACAGCGCCTTATCGTAGGTGCATAGCAGCACATCCGACGAGAGCGGTAAGTAGATTTGGATATAAGCGGCCCCAATGCCGAGATGTCCGGTATGCACAGTCCTTGGCTCGTCATTGTGCAGCACCACAGGATGATCGCCGATATAGAATGACCGCCCATGCGGCGGCGTCATCAGGAAGAACGGTGCTGTCAGTCTAACCGCAACTCGTCTCCGATTGGCAGAGTTCACCCTTCCCCAGAGTTGGTTCAGGCCATGAGGGTTTGCCACTCGGCCAGTGCGGCCGAGCGGCGGGCTTTGTAAGTCTGGCGATCGACTAGGTGGCGGTCCTGGCTAAAGTGGTTGTGAAGCGAAGCATGGACTGAGGCGAACTTTTGGAGCGATTTCATTCGCCGAAATCGCTGCATGGCACGCTCACGTCGTCGGAACGGCAGATGCGAGTTCTCTGCTCGATCGTTGAGCCAGCGGCCCATCTCGCGGCGCTCTAGATTGCCCAGTTCACGCATCGCAGCAGGATAGGATCGCATACCGTCGGTCACGATCTTCTCGGCACGACCATGTCGCTTCAGTGCCTTCTTCAGGAAGGCCAGGGCCGCGGCCCTGTCGCGCCTTTTCGTGACGTAGCTTTCCAGGATTTCACCTTCGTGATCGACCGCTCGCCACAAGTAGTGGCGTTCAACGTTGATCTTTACGAAGACTTCGTCGACGTGCCAGCGCCAATGGCGCAAGCCCTTCATCCGGCAGACGCGCTGGCGACGAATGTCGGCCGCGAACATCGGACCGAACCGGTTCCACCAAAGCCGGATGGTTTCGTGGCAAATGTCGATCCCGCGTTCGAACAGCAGGTCTTCCACGTTCCGCAACGATAGCGGGAAACGCACATACATCAGCACCGCGAGGCGAATGATCTCGGGCGACGAGTTGAAGTAGCGGAACGGGCTGGCTGGTTTGCGGGTGCGAGGCATGGCTTCCGCCCTACCCTCGCCCGCTCACTTTTCAATCAGGTGCGTTTGCTTTGACAAGACCTTGCGGTCCGCTTGACTCGCTTTTGCTTAGCCTTCTAACTTCCGCCAAACACTCGCGATGACGCGGACGGGAAGGATCGGCATAATGAAAACCGGGAAACTGGTAATACCGATGGCTGTGGTCACGGTCGTGGCGGCCATGGCAATTGCCGTGCAAGCGCAG
>JAZKFK010000252.1:0-4905 GCA_040386475.1 Pseudomonadota bacterium
CGGGAAAGGACCGACTTCTGCACCCAACTTTCGAACAACAGGCGCTTGATGCGTTGCCGAGGCTGCGGCGGTTTGCCGCAGGTCTGGCCGGACATCCCTCCGACGGCGACGATTTGTGCCAGATGACAATTGAACGGGCGTTGGCCAACCGTGAAAAGTGGCAAGAAGGCACGCGGCTCGATAGCTGGATGTATCGGATAATGCGCAATATCTGGATTGATGAGCAGAGGGCGCGCAATCGGCGCTCGCAGACCTTCGTATCGGACGAGGCCGGCCTCCTGGTGGGTGTTGACGGCGGCCAGGAGGCCCAGGTGGAACTTGGCAACGTGGATCGCGCCTTGGCCACATTGCCACCGGAACAGCGCGAAGCCGTGCTGTTGGTGATGGTCGAGGGGTTCACTTACCGTGAAGCCGCTGAAATCGTCGATTGCCCGATTGGCACCCTCAATTCCCGGCTGGTGCGGGGGCGAGATGCCTTGCTGGCGATCCTGGAGTCCGCACGATGACCATTTCCGAGAACGAACTGGCTGCATTTGCCGATGGCCAACTGGCCCCGGTCGACGCGGAGCGCGTGAAACAGGCACTGGCTGTCGATCCTGGCCTGGCGGAACGATTGACCGCTCACCAGGACCTCAGGGCCAGGCTGGCGAGTCATTTTGCGCCGATCCTGGCGCAAGATCCACCTGATCGCCTGACAGCAATCCTGCAGCCGTCAGATGCAGTGGTGAACCTTGCTTCCGCGCGCGAGGAGCGTGCCAAACGTGCACGGCTGCCCCGCTGGACATGGATCGCCGGTCCGGCGCTTGCCGCCACATTGCTGATTGCAGTGTTCGTGCCTGGCTCGGAAGACACATCTGTCAGTCATGTCGGTTATGCCGATGCGCAGCTTGCCAGTATGCTCGATCAGCAATTGGTGGCCGAACAGGATCCGCAATCGGAGACCCGCGTCCTGCTCAGCTTCGAGCGCGAAGGGGGCGACTACTGCCGCACGTTTGCGTCAGCCGCTGAAAGCGGAATTGCCTGCAGGGACGCGCAAGGCTGGGCCATAGTCGAACGGGCCGGCGGCTCTCCCACCGGCCAAGGCGATTACCAGCAGGCCGGTTCGTCAGTGGGGGATCTCTTGGCGCGCGCGCAGGACATGGCCTTAGGCAGCGCGCTGGATGCCGGAGCCGAGCGGGCAGCACGCGAACGGGGTTGGCGTAATTAATCTCGCCACGCGGCACAGGTCCAGGCCGCATTACGAAAAGGGGCCGGCTTCAACCGGCCCCTTTGGTGTGATCGGGCGGGAGGAAATGTGGGGCTCAACCCTCAATAGTTACCGTTCCGCGATAGCCGAGCTCTGCCATCTCCTTGATGTAGTGTCGGCGCTCATGGCGCAGCTCGACAGCATATTCTTCCCACGCATCACGTAGGTCTTCAATGTCGCTGGAATGTCGCAGGTTGGAAGACAGTTCTTTCTGAGCTTCGGTCACGTTGATCCGATAATTGAACCAAAGCCGGTTTTCGATCCCGGCAATCGGTCTGGCAAGAATTTGTTGCTCCTCAGCTCGGGCAACGGTTTCCTCGTGCAGCATATCAACTGCATTGGCGGCATTTGCCAGGCAGAGCAGGCCAGCGACACAGGCAATCATGAATTTCATGTTCGGTTTCCTTCATTGAAAGGGTCGCAAGATTGCGGTTCCAAAAGGGAAACGATTGACCGCTCGGTTATAATCCTCCTCGGTGGCGCGTAGGAACCTAACGACAAGAATTGGGCCCGCTGCGGTCGGACCGTTCCCCAAAGCCTGGGATCTAAGACCGGGCGCTTCATGCGCCCTTGCCCAACAACTGCCATGCCGGTCTGTCCAACATCAAGCCATTGAATCTGGCACTGGGCGATGTCTGCTTCCGGGCATCCTGCAAATTGACGACTACGACCTAAATGAAGGCGCAAAGCTACCCTTGGGCCAATGTCCGTAATGGGGTCGTTAGCTGACTGGCAGCTTTGCGGATCGGGGCAACTCCAAGCTGACGTTCAGCTACCGGCCCACATGCCGACTTCCTCAGACTCATCGAAGGGTTAGACGAAGCGGCAATGAGAGGGGCAGACCAACTTGATCGCTGGAAGGCTTGGGCACTCGCGGAAGCCGATGGCATCGGCCCGGTCAAGTCTAGCCAAGTCAATGCTCATTTGTACGTGAGTGCCCTCGACAATTTTGGCGACGATAGCCAGCGAGAATGATCGGCAGCCTGCGTCGCTGGAGGTCACTCCACGTACTCGCTTCTGAGCTTGCGTTTGGTCCGCAGCTCTTCAAGCGCCTTGCCTTCGCGAGACGCCCCTTCGGCATATGACCGGTTTTCGAGTTTGGCCTTGTAGCGCTTACCGACGGCATAGTTGACGATGTCAAACATGCGCTGCTCCCAGTGCCATTCCGAGAGATAGAGGGCCCTCTGCTTCGGACTGCGCGCCCTGCGATACTTCTCGGCGAAGTAGTTGACCTCTTCCTGCGCCTGGTCTCGCCGGGCGAGCCCTCCATCAAGCCGCTGCTTCTCTTCCCTGGTCTTGGGGCCGAGGAACTTCACGTCGCCGGTATTGAAGTCGAGAACGAGGTCGTCCGGGTGGGGGATCGGCTGCGGATCTGGCAGGCCAAGCTTTTCGCAGCACTCGACTTCGGCACTCCAGTCCTTCTTGTAGTCGAACATGGCGCTGAACAGCTCGTACTTGCTCTGGTGGTGCGTGGCCTCGGTGCGCTCCACCATTTCCGCGAGGGTCTTCTGGGCAAGGCGGTTGCCCTTCATAGCCGCGACCCCCATCGCTCGGAACACCGCCTGGATGGCGGGCAGCTGGATCACCTGCTCACCCTCTCTGATCGTGACCGGACGGTAGGCTTCCATGAGCAGGAAGTCCTCGGTCGGCTTGCGACCGTAGTCGGTGTTGACGCCGGTTGGCTTGTTCTTCGCCCCCTTGGGGCGCCCGCGTGGATTGCCGGAGCGCCCCTTGGCAAAGCGGTGTTCGGCGGGCGGCTTCGCATAGCCAACCTCGTAGGGGACCGGCAGGTTGCTACCCTGGAAGCTGCTGGGATCGCGCCCGCTCATTCCGCGGCCTCCAGCTCAGACCCAAGCCGCTGGTCGGCCACGTCTTCGAATCTGACTTCTGTAGCTGCCAAGATCGCATGCTTGCCGCTGTAAGCCTGCCAGCGCCGGATGATGGTATCGCAGTAAAGCGGGTCGTACTCGATGAGCCTCGCTTGCCGCCCGGTCTTCTCTGCTGCGATCAGGGTCGACCCCGAACCACCAAACCCGTCGAGCACGATCTCCCGGCGGCGTGAGCAGTCTCGCAAGGCATCCGCGATAAGCGCTACCGGTTTCACTGTCGGGTGCATGGCCAGCTCTTCCGAGCGGTTGGCGCCGATCGAGCTGATCCCTGCGTAGTCCCACACGTTGGTGCGATAGCGGCCGGTCTCGCCAAGGCCAAAGCTGTTGGTGTGCGGAGCGGTGCCCCGCTTGAACACGAACACCAACTCGTGCTTCGAACGATAAAACGCGCCCATGCCGCCATTCGACTTGTTCCACACGACCAGGTTCTTGAGTTCGGTGAAGCAGGTCTGGCCCGCTGCGAGCAGCTCGCCCATGTGGCGATGATCTCGCCATCCTCCGACACCAGCACCGGGTTGGTGAACCCGAACCGCTGGATCGACGAGGCGATCTGCTTCAGTTGTTTCCTGGAGTGGGTGCGCGCGTTGCCCGGGTAAGGGCGGAGGTGAGAAATGGCGCGTTCGAGTACATGCTAAGTCATCGGTCATTTCCCTTCAGCTGTCACAGCGATGGAGACTGGAAGTCTTGCTCAGGCGAGCAAAAAGAATCAAGATCAGAGCATGAACAAACGGGGGATAATAGTGCGCAGCGAGGTGCAATCCGAAAGCGAACAGCCATTGATCTGAGACCCGACCCAAATCCCTGATAGCCTTGCGGCCGTTCGCTGTTCGTGTTGAATTGTTTCCCTAGTCCGCCAGTTTAAATTCCCTGTTTTGCGTGTAAGGAATTTGGCCCAGGAAATGACGGATTTCTGCGGATGAGAAGCCCTCCGAGCAGTGCCGAAATCTCCGGAAATGATGCAAATTCCCTGTATTTCCCTGCTAAACAGCGAAATCGGGTCCTGAGACCGTTCCGCTCAGGACTGGCCTACGCACCAGGCCTCCCCGGCACGATCTTGTTGTACGCTTGCGTTAACGGTCCCGGCCGGGTCGCAAAGATGCGGGAATCTGCGGTTTTCGCCCTGGCGCTACGGGCAATCGTGGGGGACATGTTTCGTACCGCGTTAACCAGACTTTTATTCCGCTTCCCTAGGCATGGCATTGGTTACCACGGGGGTAACTACAATTCGGGGAATCAGAACCATGATCACGACAGTCAAGCTGGCTGCCATGCTCGCCACGCTGGCAGGAGGCTCGCTGTTTGTCTCTGCCGCCCAGGCCAGCACGGCGAGCGACACCTTCGACGTTTCGCTTACCATCACCGCAGCATGCTCGATAACCGCCGGCTCTTCTGCGGATATCGATCTGGCCAGCGTCGCCTCCACCGCCACCGATCTGGACGGCAGCAGCGACATCACCGTCAAGTGCTCCAACACCGTGCCCTATTATGTGGGTCTGGCCCCCTCCAGCGGCGCCAACACGGGTGCCGGTCTGTTGACGCCGGCCGGCGCCAGCCCGGATGATGTGCCTTATCAGTTGCGGTCGTCGGCCGGCACAACCGGCGCCGTGTGGGGCAACACTGCCACCACTTCTGCGGTTGGTAATGGCGTGGCCGGCACCGGCAGCGGCGCTGACCAGACGCTGACTGTCTATGTCACGGCACCCAGCGCCAACTACGCGCCGGATACCTATTCGGACACGGTCACCGTCACGGTGAACTACTGATCCGATC
>JAZKFK010000253.1:0-3285 GCA_040386475.1 Pseudomonadota bacterium
TCCTCAGGCCCACCCTCATGCTCGACCTCGGCATTGCCGGCTTCCTGCGCTGCGACCAATTCTGTCTCAACCACCGGCTCGTCCTCTGGCTGCCGGTCTCCGGCTCGTTCCCAACTGGTGACCGCATAGCCTTCTGTCGCCAGGCAGTCTTGCGCCGCCTGATTGATGCGCCGCTCCTTGTTGCCGCGATTGATACGCGCCAGGCCCCAAGCAGCGGCAAGGCCGAAAATCGGAACGGCCACGATGACGGCACTGCCCGCAGCCGCCGCTGCCCCATAGCTGGAATAGGTTCCGGCGGTCGCCGCAGTGCCCACCGCCGCCGCGCCTGCACCACCAGCGACTCCCGCTCCGGCCGACGCGAGACGTCCAGAGCGCCTGCCGTTGCTCTGCACGGCAATTTCCCGGCAGCTTGCAAGCACCTGCTGAAAGTTGCCCTCGTCCGCGGGTGCGGCCGCAAGGACCGGCGCGAAGCTGCGCGGGGTCGATGCACATCCGGTGACCAGAACTGCCGAAGCAGTGACTGCGATCAAACTTGCTCTCAACATGATCGTTCTCCAGTTCTTGCCCGGCGAAGGCCGGGTGCTGAACTGGATCTAAACGTGCGGCCTGATCACGGTCAGTTGCAGCGACGCGCGCATCGGTTGCATCCGGCGATGCAACCGGCATGACTGGAAGAGCCAGCTGTCGAGCTGGCCGAACGCTCAATCCATGTGCTTCAAGCCAACCCGCAGGTAATCCCACCCGGTAATCACCGTCAGCACCGCCGCCGCCCACAAGGTCGTCAGGCCCACGGTATGCGGCAGATTGATGGTGATGCTCCCCACGTCCACCAGCCAGCCCGGCAAGCCCTGCCCCAGGATCAGCGCGCCCAGCGAGACCAGCTGGAAAGTGGTCTTCCACTTGGCCAGCTTGCTGACCGGGATCGACACCTGCAGCGGCCCCAGGAACTCGCGCAGGCCGGAAACCGCAATCTCGCGCATCACGATGATCATGCCGGCGATCACGTGCGCGTCGCCCACGTATGGCCCGCGCAGCACGCCCATCGCGGCCAGCACCAGGATCACCGAAATGACCATGATCTTGTCAGCAATCGGATCCAGGAACTGGCCAAGCTTGCTGACCGCACCAGTGCTGCGCGCCAGGTAGCCATCGAAATAATCGGTGAAGCCCATCACGCAGTACAGCACGAACGCCCACAGGTAGCCGACCTGCCACGTTGGCCACCACAGCAGCGCCGCCAGCAGCGGGATCATGGCAATGCGCGACAGCGTGAGGATGTTGGGTAGCGACAGCATCGGCAACGGCCCTAGCCCGATATGGCGCGATGAAAAAGCACCTGTTGCTTGTTTGTCATCGTTTTGCGGCTAAGGCTGGCACACAAGAGCAGGTAGAGGCCCCCCACAACCCCATGTTCACATCCACCCACCTGCTGCGCGACCGCCGGTTCGCGCCGTTGTTCGCCACCCAGTTGCTCAACGCATTCAACGACAACCTGTACAAGAACGCGATGGTGCTGTTCGTGGTGTACTCGGTGTACAACTCGCCCGCGGCCGAAACGCTGTTCAGCGGCGTGGCTTCGGCGGTGTTCATCCTGCCGTTCTTCCTGTTCTCGGCGCTGGCCGGGCAACTGGCCGACATGCGTGACAAGGCGGCGATCATCCGCGTGGTCAAGGCGGCGGAAATCGCCATCATGTGCGTGGGTGCGGTGGGGCTGACGCTGGCGTGGCTGGGCCTGTTGACCGAGCTGCTGGCGATCCCGCTGATGATGCTGGCGCTGTTTGCCATGGGGGTGCACTCCACCTTCTTCGGCCCCATCAAGTACGCCATCCTGCCGCAGCATCTGCACAAGGACGAGGTGCTGGCGGGCACCGGCCTGGTCGAGGCGGGCACTTATCTCGCCATCATGGGCGGCACGATCCTGGCCGGATTCGTGGACGTGGAAGTTGCTGCGATCCTGATCATGATCGTGGCGGTGATCGGCTATTTCACCAGCCGCCACGTGCCGCCCGCCCCGCCCTATCATGCCGACCAGGTGATCGACCGCAATGTACTGCGGTCCTCCAACCGGCTGATCCGCCACACGCTGCACAATCGCGAAGTGTTTTACGCGATCATGGCGATCAGCTTCTTCTGGACCATCGGCGCGGTGCTGTTCATCCAGTTCCCGCCCTTGGCCAAGAACGTGCTGATGGCATCCAAGGAAGTGGCCAGCCTGTTCCTGGTGGTGTTCTCGATCGGCGTGGCGATCGGCTCGGTGGCGGTCAACCTGCTGCTGAAGGGCACGGTATCGGCGCGCTATTCGCCCGGATCGGTGATCATGATGGGGGTCTGCGTGGCGACGTTCTACGTCGTGTGCCACAACTGGACCAACCACGTCGCGCCGGGCGAACTGCTGGACGTGGCGGGCTTCCTGGCCGAGCCGCTGGCCCCGCTGGTGCTGCTGACCCTGCTGCTGATCGCAGTGTTCGGCGGCATGTTCGTGGTGCCACTGTACGCCTTCCTCACCACCAAGGTTGACCCCAGCGAGGCCAGCCGCGCGGTGGCGGCCAACAACATCGTCAATTCTGGCGCGATGGTGGTGGGCTCGCTGTTTGCCCTGGGCCTCAGCGCGGTGGGCGTGCCGCTGGTGGAGCAGGTCCTGCTCAGCGCGGGCATGTGCGGCTTTTCCGCATGGCTGGGCGTGTTGCTGTGCCGGGCAGAACGGCAGGCGGCGGCCGCCTCCCTCACTTCTTCCGAATTGTAGGCCGCAGCCCGATAATCAGGCGATAAACACGCTGGTGGCGACAAAAACCGCGCTGAAATTGGCCGCGAACTGTCGCAGGTCGCCAGCATCCAGCCCGAAGTTCAACCGCCATGACCGGCGGTTCTCCACCTCGTCCAGCAGGCGCGAAGTCATGGGCAGCATGGCCCGGAAAGGGTGGCGGGCCGATTCATCGGTCAGGACAAGAGCTCTTCGCATAAGTCACCTTGTTAACGCCAAAGTAACCATTGCGAAGGGGGGCCGTTCCCACTGTCCCCGATCGACACAAGTGGACGCGCAAGCCGGCCCCCGTTGCCGCGCGGCAACCCTGCCGCTATGGACGATTTCATGAGTAACCAAGCTGCCGAGCTGCTGGTCGATTGCCTTGAAGCCCAAGGGGTCGACCGCGTTTTCACCGTACCGGGGGAGAGCTTCCTGCCGGTGCTGGATGCCTTGCGTGACCGCGAGTCGATCCAGACCGTCACCTGTCGCCAGGAAGGCGGGGTCACCTTCATGGCCTGCGCTGACGGGGCGATGACCGGGCG
>JAZKFK010000254.1:0-3822 GCA_040386475.1 Pseudomonadota bacterium
CCATGACGACCTCGATCACTATCCGCCGCCCGGACGACTGGCACGTTCATTTGCGTGATGGCGCCATGCTGGCAGGCGTGGTGGGCCACACCGCCCGCCAGTTCGCTCGCGCCATCGTGATGCCCAACCTGACCCCGCCGGTGACCGACGTGGCCAGCGCGATTGCCTACCGCGAGCGGATCATCGCCGCAGTTCCCCAGGGCATGACCTTCACCCCGCTGATGACCGCCTACCTGACCGACCGCACCGATCCGGCTGAACTGGTGCGCGGCAAGGCGCAGGGCGTATTCACCGCCGCCAAGCTCTATCCTGCAGGCGCCACGACCAATTCGGACAAGGGCGTTACCGACATTGCCAACATCATGCCGGTGCTGGAGGCGATGGCGCAATGCGGCTTGCCGCTATGCGTACACGGCGAGGTGACCGAGGCGCAGGTGGACGTGTTCGACCGTGAGGCGGTGTTTATTGAGCGTATCCTGGCCCCGCTGGTCTCGCGGTTGCCCGAACTGAAGGTGATTTTCGAGCACATCACCACGGCGGAAGCCGTGCAGTTTGTCGACAGCGCAGGCCCCAACGTGGCCGCCACCATCACTCCGCAGCACCTGCACATCAACCGCAACGCCATGCTGGTGGGCGGCATTCGCCCGCACGCCTATTGCCTGCCGGTCGCCAAGCGCGAGAAGCATCGGCTTGCGCTGCGCAAGGCGGCGGTCAGCGGCAATCCCAAGTATTTCCTCGGTACCGATTCTGCGCCGCACGCGCGCGAAACCAAGGAAAGCGCCTGCGGCTGCGCGGGGATTTTCAACGCGCCCTATGCGCTGGAAAGTTACCTCGCGGTGTTCGAGGCCGAAGGCGCGATCGGCGGCTTCGAGGACTTCGCCAGCCGCTTCGGCCCGGCGTTCTACGGCCTGCCGGTGAACGAGGATACGGTGACGCTGGAGCGGGTGGAGCATGAGGTTCCCGCGAGCATCAGCGCGGGCGGTGCGGAACTGGTACCGTTCCATGCGGGTGAGACGCTGGGGTGGCGGTTGGTTTGAACTAGACGTCAGACGGCTGACTGCATTTCCATGTCGTGCCGCTCCTTTGCTGACCTCAGTTCGCATGCAAGTTCTTCGGGAGACATTTCCCAACCGCCGGGAAGCCATCCATCGTGACCAGACAATGCGCGGGTGATGCTGCCTGTGTCGCGCTTGTTTTTCCAAACGACGATGCCGCTACCATGGCGACTGAACACCCAAATTTCCTCGATGTCATCCCAGCGAAAATGCTTAAGCTTTGACAGAGCCCTCTTGTAGCTGAAGCCGCTTTCTTCGATGACCAGCCGATGTGGCATAATAAAGGAAGCGAGCCAAGCTAGGCCAAATAGGCTGCCAGCGATGATCGTAATCCAGCCCAAAACGTTATAGTATTCCGCTGAATGTCGAAATGTATCGCCCGATTTGGTGAACCAATATCCAAGAACAACGAACGCGCTACATCCGGCGGAGGCTAAACCAGCCTTGCGGCGCGAGCCGAAATAGGACGATCCCGGATGACTCATATCTTCGTTCACCTTAGGCAGTCCCTTTCCGCCCCCGCACCATCGCCCAAGTAAACAGCCCCGCCGCCAGCCAGATCATCACATAGCACGCGGCTTGCGCGGGTTTCAGTTCCTCGCCGAACACGGTTAGGCCCAGCACGAACACTACCGTGGGGCTGAGGAACTGGAGGAAGCCGATCACGGTGTAGGGCAGGGCGCGCGCGGCGGTGGCGAACATGATCAGCGGTATCGCGGTCATCAGGCCACTGCACGCTACGGCAAGGCCCATCAGCCAGCCGTGCGACATGGCGCTGCCGGCCGGGCTGGCCGCATACCAGCCGCAGATGGCCAGCGCGGCGGGCATCAGGATCAGCGTTTCCAGCGTCAGCCCCACCACCGGGCCTGCGTGAACGGTTTTCCGCAACAGGCCATAGAGGCCAAAGGTGCTTGCCATTGCCAGGCTCAGCCACAGCGTGGTCAGCGCGCCCAGTGCCAGTGCGCCCACGCCAACGCCCGCCAGCGCCACCGCGCCCCATTGCAATGGGTCCAGCTTCTCGCCCAGGAACACCAGCCCCAGCAGCATCATCGTCAGCGGCAGGATGTAATAGCCCAGGCTGGCGGCATAGACGTGGCCGGTCTGGATCGCCTGCACATAGAGGAACCAGTTGACCGCGATCAGAGAGGCCGAGCCTAGCAGCGTCAGCATGGCCTTCCGGTTGCGCAACACCGCGCGCATCTCGCCAAAGCCGTTGGTGAAGGCCAGTGCGCCCAGGCACAGCGGCAGGGTAAAGACCAGGCGCCACGCCACGAACTCCAGTGCCGGCACATCGTGCACCAGCAGCAGGTACAACGGCATCAGCCCCCAGAAGGCGTGCGCGATCAGCGAATAGACCAGCCCTCGTTTGGGCGACACGGGGGCGGGGGCCGAACTGGCGGCAGCGGTGGGGGAAGTGGCCATCTGCCACCCTGCTAGGCGCGTTAAGCGGGCTTTGGCAATTGCCTGCTATGGCCTTCCCGCCATGAACCGATGTCTTACCCGCCTTACCACCGCCAGCGCGCTCGCGTTGCTTCTGGCTGCGTGCGGCGGTGACGGAACGGCGGATGTCTCGTCCACCGCCGGGCACTCCGACCCGTTGATGAGCGCCATGCTGGCTGACCAAATCATGATCGATCCCGATATGGTCGCCACCAACAACGCCAACCAGCTGACCAGCTTTGCCGAAGCCGATGGTTCAATGCCGCGCCCCGATGTGGGGCCGGAAGCCGCCGCGCGCGCGCGGGCCGAAGCGATCGACCTGGTGGGCGGCAGCGGCGCCTTGCAACCGGTACCCGACCCCGCCTCTGGTGAGCCGTCACGCGATGCGGCTGTCACGCGCTGTATCGCCGCGGCGCAGCCGGGGTTCCGCTGGGCGGCCGTGATGCCGGAGAGCTTCCCGGTCTATCCGCAAGGCGCGGTGCTGGCTGCGGCAGGCAGCGATGCCAGCGGCTGCGCGGTGCGGGCGATCAGCTTTGCCACACCGGTCAGCGTCGATGACGTGCTGGCGTTCTACCTCACCCGCGCCGAGGCGGCCGGATACACGGTGCAGCACCAGATCAGTGATGGTGACAACGTGCTCACGGGAGCGGGAGGCTCCGGCCACCTGCTGGTGCAGGCACGCGGCGACGATAGCGGGCTGACCAGCGTGGAACTGGTGACGCTGGAAAAGTAGGCTACTCTCGGAAGCCCACGCCGACCATGGCGCGCGGCTGGTCCAGCTCGCTGCTGGCCACCGGATAGGCGCAATAGTCCGCCGCATAATAGGCCGCCGCGCGGTGATTGCCCGAAAAGCCGATGCCGCCAAATGGCGCGTTGCTGCTGGCGCCGTTGGTCGGGCGGTTCCAGTTGACGATGCCGGCGCGGATATTGGCCCAGAAGCGGTTGTACTGGTCGGGCGTGCCGCCAACCAGGCTGGCGGAAAGGCCGAAGCGCGTGGCGTTGGCCTCGGCAATCGCCTGGTCGAAATCGTCCACCCGGATCACTTGCAGCAACGGGCCAAACAGCTCCACGTCGGGCTTCTCGGCCATGCCGGTAATGTCGATGATCGCGGGGGTCAGGAACGGCAGGTCGTCAAACGGGCGGCGCATGTGGCTGATGGCCTTGCCGCCGTTGGACAGGAAATACAGGAAGCTCTCGGTCAGCTGGTCCGCCGTGGCATTGTCGATCACCGGGCCCATGAATGGCTGCGGATCATCGAACGGACCGCCGATAATCAGCCGGTCGACCAGTTTCCTGACCTCGCCCATCACGTCATCGACCATGTCCT
>JAZKFK010000255.1:0-2009 GCA_040386475.1 Pseudomonadota bacterium
CCAACTTGCGATTGAATGAATCCTTGCGGAGGCTGCCGACAACGACGGCGATTTGATATTGGCTCATGGCAATCTTCCTTACGGTTGTGATTGGAAAGAAAACCCACTTTACTGCATGCTTGACGCCGAACCTATTCGGTGCATCGCTGCCTCGCGGCGGCGACTGCGCAGTCCGTCAGCCCACGGTGATGCCAAGCTCCATGAGCAGCCCCGCGGCCTGATTGCGCGAGATCGTGGCACCCCGGAACAGTTTGGCGTCCACGAGCTTCAAGCCGCCGATATCTGCCTCACGCAGATCGGCGCCTTCGAAGCGCGCCAACTTCAGGTTGGCATTGCGCAGGCTCCCACCCACGAAGACGGTGTCGCGAAAGTCGCAGCCCGACAGATCGGCCTCCGAGAAGTCGAGCCCCTGCAACTGCATCTTGCGAAACGACAGCCTGCGCAGGTCCGCGCCAACCAGCAGGGAGTCCTCGAACACCAGCCCCAGCTGCGCAATTTCATCGAAGCTGGCCCCGGTGAGCTTGCACTCCTTGAAGGAGGCGGCCGACAACTTCGAGCGGCGCCACGTCGTGTTGTTGAGGTCGCAGGCCTGGAAGCGCGCATCCCCCAGGTCGGCGGCTTCGAAGTCCGCCTGGCGCCCCCGGCACCGCAGCCACATGGTCCGGGTAAGCGATGCGGCGTACAGGGAGGCTGCTACGAAAGAGCAGTCCTTGAACTCGAAACCGCGCAGGTTCAGCCTGGAGAGGTCCACGCCTTCGAAGTCGCAACCATCGAACGCGAGGGGCTTCTCCGTCTGGGCGAGGGCCTCCAGTTGCGGGCGCGACATGGTCTGGTCCACGATCACGGCGTCGAGTGACGGGGGTACTGCTGAGCTTTTCATGGGCATGTGCAGGGGGCAGCCGCGTAGTTTATGGGGAGCCACCTGGAAGCCGCTACTGGGAGCGCGCCCTACGGCTGCCGAGACGATGGAAAAGTCTGCGGGGACGGCATTGACGAAGCCGGCATGAGCGGCCACCATCGATGGGTGGTCCAGGGCGCCGCTTCAGCGCGTTCAAGGAGGTCCCATGGCTGATAGCGACAAGGTGTTCGCGGGTTCGATCCCGAAGCTCTACGACACGCTGATGGTCCCCCTGATCTTCGAGGCCTATGCCACCGGCGTGGCGAAGCTGATCGCGGCTTTCTCGCCCGGCGCAGTGCTGGAGACGGCAGCTGGCAGCGGCGCGGTCACGCGGGCGCTTGCGCCGCGACTCGGTGCCGGCGCGCGCTACGTGGTGACCGACCTCAACCAGCCCATGCTTGACTATGCCGCCGCCCGGCAGGGGGCCGATGCCCGCATCGAATGGCGGCAGGCGGATGCGCTGGCCCTGCCGTTTGACGATGCCTCCTTCGACGTCGTTTGCTGCCAGTTCGGCGCGATGTTTTTCCCCGACCGGGTCGCCGGCTACGCCGAGGCGCGTCGGGTGTTGAGATCGGGGGGGCGCTTTGTCTTCAGTGTCTGGGACCGCATCGAAGAGAACGCCTTTGCCGACGACGTCACCAACGCCGTCGCCACGGTGTTTCCGCACGACCCTCCGCGCTTCCTCGCCCGCACGCCGCACGGTTATCACGATATCGCACTGATCCGCGAGGAGTTGCTCCGCGCAGGCTTCACCGACATCGGGATCGAGACGCGCGCGGAGGTGAGCCACGCGCCCTCGGCACGCGCCGTCGCCACCGCCTATTGCCAGGGAACGCCGTTGCGCAGCGAAATCGAGGCGCGGGATGCCAGCTTGCTTCAGCACGCCACGGACCGCGCGGCGGAGGTGATCGCCAGCCGCCATGGCGAAGGCCCGGTGGCCGGCAAGATCCAGGCACATGTGATCGTGGCGGCGGGATAACGCAGTTCCGGTGCAGGGCGAGGGCGGTTGCGGGCCCGACCGGCGCAGGAACCTCACACCATCAGCGGCGCCTGCAACGGCAGCCACAGCGTGAAGCGCGTGCCCGCGCCGGCGGCCTCCCAGTGCACCGTC
>JAZKFK010000256.1:0-3517 GCA_040386475.1 Pseudomonadota bacterium
GACCACGTGATCGTGCGCGCGGTGATCGATGGGCAGGAATACTGGCTGGATGGCACCAGCGCGGCTGCCCGGCTGGCCAACCTGGCCGACGTGCCGCCGTTCCATTGGGCGCTGCCCCTGCGCGAAGGCGGCTCCGGTCTGGTGCCCATCAGCCCGCGCGATCCCGCCGTGCCGCAGATGGTTGCCGTGCTCAGCGCCGATCATTCGGCCGGGGTGGATTTGCCGGTGCTGATGGAGATGGATCTCAGCTATGCCGGGCCGGCAGGCGCGCAGATCCGCCAGATGGCCGATGCCGCCACGCCTGAGCAATTGCGCGACATGGCCCAAGGCATGGCCCGGTCCAGCGCGGGCGAGGGCAATGCGGCGATCTATGATGTCAGCGTTACTTACGATGAGACAAGCGCGGTCGGCACGCTGCACGTTGGCATGATCTCGCCAGCGGCGTTCGAGTGGCAGGACGGAAGGCTGGAAGCCGAAATCCGCCAGGGCGTGGATGGCAGCGGGTTCAATCCCGATCGTTCGCGTCCGGCTTGGCGCGACATTCCCGTGGTCACCCCCGGCCCGGCGCGCCAGCGGACTGAGATGCGCATGATCCTGCCCGATGGCGGCGCAGGCTTTTCCATATCGGGCGCGGCGATGACCAGCGCCACTTTTGGCAATGTGCAGATCGATCGCGCGGCGCAGATCGTGGATGGCGAGCTGGTGGCCACGGCCGACACGTTTTACCGGCTGGGCGAGATTGCCGCTGCCGATATCCCCGCCGCGCGCCGAGATGCGCGCCGCCTGCAATCCGCCCGCGCCGAATTGCAGGCTCCGGCGGATGTGACGTGGCGGTGGGAACTGACGCCCGCACAACGCCGCAGCCGCGCCGCACCGGTGCTCGCCGCTTATCAGCGGGCCATCGCTTTTGCCGCCAGTGATGACCTTGGCCCGCTTTCGGCCCGCGCCATGTTCCAGGAGAACATCTACCAGTTCGCCGATGCGCTGGAGGATTATGACCGGATCGCCCGCGAAAGCCCCTCGGCCTGGGTGCACCAGCGCCGCGCCAATGTGCTGGAAGCACTGGGCCGGCCGGAAGAAGCGATCGATGCCTTGCGCGCGTCGTACGAAGTCGACCCCGTCAACGGGACCGCTTTCGGGCTGGCGCAACTGCTTGCCTATCAGGGCCGGACCAGCGAGGCGCAGGAGCTGATCGACGGGCTGGCGGTGGGCGAGGATGATGCGCTGGCGCTGGCCGATGCGCAGGCCACCGTCAGCGGGCTGGCTGGCGATACCACGGTAGGTGAGAACGCCATGGGCGCGCTGGTGGACCGCAGCCCCAACAATGGCGAGGCGCTGAATTCCGATTGCTGGTTCCGCGGCCGCTTCGGCGTGGCGCTGGAGGATGCGGTGGACTTGTGCACCCGCGCGGTGGAACGGGCGGAATATGCTGCGGCCCCGCTCGACAGCCGTGCGCTGGTGCATTTCCGACTGGGCCAGCTGGCCGAGGCGAAGGACGATCTTGATGCGGCGCTGGAGCTGGCCCCGGGCCTCGCCCCGTCCCTGTATTTGCGCGGGATCGTCCGGCTGGCCACTGGCGACACCGGCGGGCGGCAGGATATCGCCACTGCACTGACCATGTCGCCGCAGGTAGCGCGGTTCTATGCCAGCCACGGCATCCAGCCGCCGCAATAGCTTGCGCGTCTAGAGCAGGCCCTTGGCCCGCAGCGAGACGTGGCCCTCGCGCCCCACGATCACGTGATCGTGCACAGTGATGCCCAGAAGCCGCCCCGCTTCGGCAATGCGATGGGTGATCTGGATGTCGCTGCGGCTCGGCTCCGGGTTGCCGCTGGGGTGGTTGTGCACCAGGATCAGCGCCGAGGCGCCAATATCCAGCCCGCGCTTGATCACTTCGCGCGGGTGGATGCTGGCCTCGTCAATCGTGCCATCGTGCACCAGGTGATCCAGCAGCAGGCGGTTCTTGGTATTGAGGTACAGCACCCGCACCCGCTCATGCGTCAGGTGCGCCATGTCCACCGTCAGGTAATCCAGCAACGCCTGCCAACTGCCCAGAATCGGCTGCCGCTGCACTTCGCTGCGCATCATCCGCCGCGCGGCAAGGCCGGCGATCTTGATCGCGCCGACCCCGGCATCGGACAGGCCCTTGACCTGCTTCAGCGCGGGAGCTTCCGCATTCAGCACCGCCGCCAGCGAGCCGAACCGCGCCAGCAGCGCCTTGGCCACCGGTTTGGTATCACCGCGCGCATTGGCGCCGAACAGCAGGTATTCCAGCACTTCGTAATCGGCCAGCGCCTCGGGGCCGCCGGTCAGCAGCCGTTCACGCAGGCGGGCACGATGGCCCGAACCAGAACCGGCTCCGGCACTCGCGGTCGCATCGTCTGTCTCGTTAATCCCCGGAAGCCGGTCTTGCCCCACGTGCTGGTCCCCTTTCGCCCGCTCAAGCATTGCCTTTGCATGGACCATCGCGCAAGTGTCGCTCCTGATGTCGCCTGACGATCCTGCGGACGAAAAGACGGTGTCACGCCGCCGCGCGTTGCCGCGCGTGCTGCGCTGGTTGGTGCGAGGTGTTCTGGCGCTGCTGGTGCTGGCAGTTCTCATCGTGGCAGTGCTGTGGTTGGAGCGCGACCGGCTGGCGGGCAACTATCTCGATGACCTGCTGACGCAAAACGGTATCAGCGCCACCTATCGCATTGAAAGTATTGAGCCTGACCGGCAGGTGCTGCGCGACATCGTGGTGGGCGATCCCGCAGCGCCGGACATGACCATCGAGCGCGCCGAAGTGCGCCTGATCGCCCGCATCGGCCTGCCGCAGGTGCAGCGGATCACGCTGTCCGGCCTGCGCCTGTGGGGTCGGGTGGTTGATGGCCAGCCCAGCTTCGGCTCGCTCGATCCGCTGCTGTTCACCGACAGCACCGAACCGTTCGCCTTGCCCGAGCTGGACGTGCGGCTGGAGGATGCCCGCGCGTTGATCGAAGGAGACTTTGGCCCGATTGCTCTGCGAGTTAACGGCGGCGGATACCTGCCCAACGGGTTCGATGCGCAAGTGGCTGCCATCGCCCCCAACTTGCGCCTAGGCGGCTGCAGCGCCGCTCAGGCGACACTTTATGGCCGCCTTGAGGTGGCCAACCAGCGGCCGGGCTTTGCCGGGCCGCTGCGCTTTGCCGGGGTTAGTTGCCCGGACGCTGGCGTGCAACTGGGCGCGGGCGGGGCGGCGCTGGATGCCATTGCCGATGCCGACTTGTCCGGTTTCCGCAGCGAGCTGGACCTGACCGCCGGTAATGCCGTGATGCCCGGCGCGTTGGCCGCAGCGCTGGCTGGGCGGGGTGAGGCGACCTATCGCGATGGCACGCTCGACAGCCGGTTCACACTGGATGGCCGCGCGGTGGAAGTTGGCGGCGTGCGCCTCGCCAGCGCCGATTTTGCCGGAACCTTGCGCAGCACGCAGGGCTTTGCCGAAGTCCAGCTCGATGGCGACATCGGCGGCGCGGGGCTGCGGCTTGGCCCCGCGTTTGACCAG
>JAZKFK010000257.1:0-1561 GCA_040386475.1 Pseudomonadota bacterium
GCCGTCAATGCCCACCTGCCGCCAATTTGTAACGTCTTGTCAGCCTTCAGGCCGCGTCTGCATGCCGTTCTGCCCGTTCGAGATTGAGCATCTCGGCCAGGGTGAACGCCATCTCCAGCGATTGCGCCGCATTCAGGCGCGGGTCGCAATGGGTGTGATAGCGATCTGCCAGGCCGGCATCGGTGATGGCCACCGCGCCGCCGGTGCACTCGGTCACGTCCTGCCCGGTCATTTCCAGGTGGATGCCGCCGGCGTGTGTGCCTTCGGCCCGGTGCACTGCGAAGAACCCCTTCACTTCGGCCAGGATGCGATCGAACGGCCGCGTCTTGTAGCCGCTGTCGCTCTTGATCACGTTGCCGTGCATCGGATCGCAGCTCCACACCACCGGGTGCCCTTCGCGCTGCACGGCGCGCAGCAGCGGCGGCAGGCCGGCTTCCACCTTGTCATGCCCGAAGCGCGCGATCAGCGTCATCCGGCCCGCTTCGCGCCCGGGGTTGAGCATGTCGAGCATGCGCAGCAGCTGGTCGGGTGCCAGGCTGGGGCCGCACTTCACGCCGATGGGATTGTTGATGCCGCGCAGGTATTCCACGTGGGCGCTTTCCACAAAGCGCGTGCGGTCACCGATCCACAGCATGTGGGCCGAGGTATCGTACCATTCGCCGGTCAGCGAATCGCGCCGGGTCATCGCTTCCTCGTAAGGCAGCAGCAGCGCTTCGTGGCTGGTGTAGAGGCTGGCCATCTTCAGCTGCGGCTGGTCCTCGATGTCGATCCCGCAGGCTTCCATGAAATCGAGCGCCTCGCCAATGCGGTCGGCGATCGACTTGTACTGGTCGGACCAGGCGCTGCGGCCCATGAAATCCAGCGTCCACTGATGCACCTGGCGCAGGTTGGCATAGCCGCCCGTGGTGAAGGCGCGCAGCAGGTTGAGCGTGGCCGCCGCCTGGCTGTAGGCGCGGATCATGCGCTGCGGATCGTTGCGCCGGCTCTCGGGCGTGAAGTCGATGCCGTTGATGTTGTCGCCCAGGTAGCTGGGCAGCTCCAGCCCGCCGATCGTTTCGGTGGGCGCGCTGCGCGGCTTGGCGAACTGGCCCGCCATGCGCGCCACCTTCACCACCGGCTGCTTGCTGGCGTAAGTGAGCACGGCGGCCATCTGCAGGATCACGCGCAGCGTATCGCGGATGTTGTTGGGGGTGAATTCGGCAAAGCTCTCGGCGCAATCGCCGCCTTGCAGCAGGAACCCGCGCCCGGCGGAAACTTCGCCCAGCTTGGCCTTCAGCGCGCGCGCCTCGCCCGCAAACACCAGCGGCGGATAACCGGCCAGCGTTTTCTCGGCTTCGGCCAGCGCTGCCGCATCCTCATAGTGGGGCAGGTGCTTGGCGACGAACTTGTCCTGCTTCCAGCTATCGGGATTCCAGTTATTTGCCACGGCTTGTCTTCCAAATGCAGTGGGCCCAGCCCCAAGCCGGCTGCCCACGAGTCATGATGAGAGGGAATGGCCCCTCTAACCACGAGTCGCGGTTCACGCAAAGGTTACATGCGTTATGGTTGCGCCGCTAACCAG
>JAZKFK010000258.1:0-29684 GCA_040386475.1 Pseudomonadota bacterium
GTCAGCTATATGCGCCGCCTGCCGCGGCAATATCCGGCGGGGCAGCAATGGGTCTACAAGACCGGTGAGACCAACCTGGTGGGCGTGCTGGTCAGCCAGGCAACCGGCAAGCCGCTGGCGCAGTATTTGTCCGAGAAGGTGTGGGCGCCATTCGGCATGGAACAGGATGCGACCTGGCTGCTGGGCGCGACCGGACACGAAATCAGCGGTTGCTGCATCCAGGCGACCACGCGCGACATGGCACGGTTCGGGCTGTTCGTGCTAGGGGGAGGGCAGATCGGCAACCGGCGAGTGGTGCCGGAAAACTGGTTTGCACAAGCTGGTTCGAAGCAGGCCGAAATCGGCGAAAGCGGGCGCGGCTACGGCTTCCAGTGGTGGACTTTCGATGATGGCACCTTTGCCGCGCAGGGTATCTTCGGTCAGGGCATTTTCGTCGATCCCGCGCGGCGGCTGGTCATCGCCAGTAATGCCAACTGGCCGGTGGCGAGTGAGCACGCCTATTGGGAAGAACGCGATCGGTTTTACCGCGCGGTGCAGGCGGCCGCGGACGGCTTGCCAACTGCTCAGCCGCGATAGACCCCGTCACCGCGGTAGCGGGCAAGGATATTGTCGTGCACGATGGTGCTCAGAAGGCCGGTGAAGGCGCAGCCGCAGCTGCCGTTTTCCCACCAGACCACTTCGGCTTGCAGCGATTCCAGGCCCGGCAGAGTCAGCCAGCAGATCGATCCCGGATACATGCGGGTGATCGCCGTGGCCGAGAAGCCCGACAGCGACAGGTCGTTCACGACCGTCTGGTAAGCGCGCATGCCCGAGGCGCGCAGCTGCGCCGGAATGACGATCTTGGTGCGCGGCGCGGAGCGATCCTCCTGCGCGGCTGCTGCGTACCTTTGCGGGGTGCTGTGCAGTTCGACCATGTGCCTGACTCGCTCAATTTGTTGCCAAAGCAGCCGAAAGACCGGCTTTGATGGGCACAGAATGGCGGCCAAATGCTTACCAGCACCTTGCCAGACGTGGTTACCGCGAAGTTTCCACTCTTTCGCGGCGCAGGTTGGCAAAGTCTTGTTGCAGCATGGTCACGATGTGCTGCGCGACCACCTCGGGCGACTTGACCGATTGCGGATCTTCGCCCGGATAGGCGCGGGCGCGCATGGCGGTGCGGGTGGCGCCGGGATCCAGCACGGCCACGCGGGTGTTGGAGATGCGGCCGATCTCCTGCCCGTGGATCAGCAGCAGGCTTTCGAACGCGGCCTTGCTGGCAGCATAGGCGCCCCAGAAGGCCCGCGGTTCACTACCGACCGAACTGGTCAGGCCGATGATCCGGCCATCGGCGCTGCGCTTCAGCAGCGGATCGAAAGCGGCCAGAAGTGCCTGCGTGGCCAGCACATTCAGCGTGATCGTCTGGCTCAACTGGCGCGGATCGATTTGCGTGACCGGCGTCAGTGTGGGTAGCATGGCGGCGTTGATCACCATGATGTCCAGCCGGTCCCACCGTTCGGCAACGGCTTGTGCCAGACGGATGATGGCATCGCTTTCGGTCAGGTCCAGCGGCGCAATGGTGGAGGTGCCGCCAGCCTCGTGGATGGCATCGTCCACCGCTTCCAGCTGCTTGACCGTGCGCGCGGTGAGCACCACATGAGCCCCGGCAGCGGCCAGCGCCTGCGCGGTGGCGGCGCCGATCCCGCGGCTGGCCCCTGTGACCAGGGCGACCCTTCCGGCCAATGGATGTTCGACGAGTGGCTTGTCAGTCATGGAAGATGGCTCAGACCAGCGCGGCCTTGCCCACCGGCAAGTCAAACTGGGCTTCTTCCTGTTCACGCAGCGCCAGATCGGTCAGCGGCGTGGGATAGTCGCCGGTGAAGCAGGCGTCGCAATATTGCGGGCTTTCCTGATCCCGCCCGTGCAGGCCGACCGCCCGATAGAGCCCGTTGATCGAGACGAAAGCCAGGCTGTCGGCCTGGATGAACTGGCGCATGGCGGCCAGGTCCATCCGGCCGGCTAGGAGCTTCGAACGCTCGGGTGTGTCCACCCCGTAGTAGCATCCGTGCATGGTAGGCGGGCTGGCCACGCGGAAATGCACTTCGGTGGCGCCAGCATCACGCATCATCTGCACGATCTTGAGGCTGGTGGTGCCGCGCACGATCGAATCGTCGATCAGCACGATGCGCTTGCCTTTTACGATGGCGCGGTTGGCATTGTGCTTGCGCGCCACGCTGTTGTGGCGCGTGGCATCGCCCGGCTGGATAAAGGTGCGGCCGACATAGTGGCTGCGGATGATCCCCAGCTCGAACGGAATGCCCGATTGCTGCGAATAGCCGATGGCCGCGGGTACGCCGCTGTCTGGCACCGGTACCACCAGGTCGGCTTCGACCGGGGCTTCCTTGGCCAGTTCCATGCCGATGTTGCGCCGGCTGGCATAGACCGAGCGATCGTTGAAGATCGAATCGGGGCGGCTGAAATAGACGTGCTCGAAGATGCACGGACGCGGCTTGACCGAGCCGAACGGGCGGTGCGTGCGGATGGTGCCGTCAAAATCCACCTCGACGAATTCGCCCGGCTCGATCTGGCGGATCAGTTCTGCACCAACCACGTCGAAGGCCACCGTCTCGCTGGCGAAGACCACGCAGCCATCCAGCTTGCCCAGCACCAGCGGGCGAATGCCCAGCGGATCGCGGCAGGCGATCATCCCGCGCGGGGTCATCACGATCAGGGCATAGGCGCCTTCGACCAGTCGCAGCGCATCCACCAGCTTGTCCAGCATGGTGGGATAGCGGCTGGTGGCGACCAAGTGGATGATCACCTCGGTATCAGAGGTCGACTGGAAGATCGCGCCCTTGTGCACCAGTTCCTGCCGCAAGGTGCGGGCGTTACTGATATTGCCGTTGTGCGCCACGGCAAAGCCGCCGCTGGCCAGATCGGCATAGAGCGGCTGGATATTGCGCATGCCCGCTCCGCCGGTGGTGGAGTAGCGCACGTGCCCGGCGGCCATGTAGCCCGGCAGCTCGGCAATGGATTCGCCGCTGGCGAAGTTGTCAGCCACATGGCCCAGGCCACGCCGGGTGTAGAACTCCGTGCCGTCAAAACTGGTTATGCCGACAGCTTCCTGCCCGCGATGCTGCAAGGCGTGCAGGCCCAGCGCGCAGGTAGACGCAGCGTTGATGCCGCTGGCCGCGGCGCCGACGATGCCGAAGATGCCGCACTCTTCGCGCAGCTTGTCACCATCAAGGTCGAGAAAAGGGTGCGTGAAATTGGTCATGCCAGGGGCTGTATCTCACGTGTTGGGGAAGCGATGCTCCCAATGGCGACCGCGGCCACTTATTACAAGGTGGCACGGCGCTTTTTGCGACGGTTTAGTTGGCTGCCTTCGGTGCCCGGGATTAGAACGGCCACGCTGGAGGTTAACCGGCTTGCGGGAACCGTGCGGCGGGACTAGCGAAGCGCAATGCGGCAGATCGACATGCAGACCGGCGGCGGATCAGCCTATTCCGAAGCGCCAGTGGCAACGGGCCATTCCGCCATCGGTCGACGCACCTTGCTGGAACGGTTCACCTTCGCATTGCCGTTGATGGTCTTGCTGGTGCTGGCGGTGCAGGTGGCAGTAGCCTTGATTGTTCTGCCGGTGGGGCCGGATAACCCCTCCGTTCTCAATTCCTTCATCGCCTCGTTTCTGACCAACGTGGTTTCCGCACTGATCTATCGCGAATTCCGCCGTACGCCGGGCACCAGCCGCTTCGCCTTCATCCTGCCGTCGTTTTTTCTGCCGGTTCTGGTGATGCTGATCCTGCTGGTCGGGCTACGGGTGGAGTACAACAATTACATGCTAGTTGTCGGCATCGGTACCGCCGTAGCCTTCATCTATTTTATCAGCGCCTTGCAGCGCCCCACCTCTGGCCGCCGCGTCTATCTGGTTCCCGGGGGCAAAACGGCCTCACTTGAAGAGGAGCTGGGGTGGGTCAACACGGTAATGCTGCGCACGCCAGCAGAATTGGCATCCTGTGGCGACGGCGCTGTGATCGCCGACCTGCGGCACGAGCTCTCGTCAGATTGGGAGCGCGGCATTGCTCGCGCGGCGATTAACGGCGTACCGATCTACAACGTGAAGCAGGTGCGCGAATCGCTGACCGGGCGGGTACAGATTGAATCGTTGTCGGAAAATTCCTTCGGCGCCTTGGTGCCATCGCTTAGCTACCTGCTTCTCAAGCGGGCCATCGATCTGGTGGGTAGCGTCATCCTGCTGGCCGTGCTGGCCCTGCCGCTGGCAGGCATCGCGCTGCTGATCCGCTGGACCTCGCCTGGTCCGGCGCTGTATCGCCATCGCAGGGTGGGTTATCGCGGTCGACCATTTGACACGGTCAAGTTTCGTACCATGCGATCGAACGAACAGGATGACGATGACCTTGAGAGTCAGAAGACGCTCGACAACGATCCCCGTGTAACCTCGTTGGGGCGAGTGTTGCGTATGATGCGGCTTGATGAGCTGCCCCAGCTGATCAATGTGGTGCGCGGCGAGATGAGCCTTATCGGCCCACGTCCCGAAGCCCTGGCCCTATCGCGCTGGTATGACGAGCATCTGGATTTCTACGAATATCGCCATATCGTGCGTCCCGGCATCACCGGCTGGGCACAGGTCAACCAGGGGCACGTGACCGAACTGGACGACGTCTACATCAAGCTGCAATATGATTTCTATTACATCAAGAATGTCTCGGCCTGGCTTGATCTGCTGATCACTCTGCGCACGGTGGTAGTGATGGTCAATTTCCGCGGTGCCAAATAAGTGAGGGAATGATGACGAGGACATCCGGCCGCAATCACGGTCGCCTTGGCTACAAGGCAGGCGGCTTATCCAGCGAAACTGCATTCTGCCTGTTCATCGGCCTTGTGGCAGTGGTGATGCTGAGTGGTGGTGGTTCGAGGGCTGACATTGCCAGCCTTGGTCCCTTGCGCGCACTGGCTGCCGTATTGCTGGCGGTGGCCGTCTGGTTCCAGACCGGCCGCACAGTGCGCCGGGTGATGGTTCCGCTGGTAGCGCTTTTGGCACTGGCCGTGCTGATTGCGCTGCAACTTGTGCCGCTGCCGCCTGCCTTGTGGGGAGCATTGCCGGGGCGAGAGCCCATTGTGGGGCTGGGTGAACTGGCGGGCGTTGCGGATGCCTGGCGCCCATTGACCTTCTCGCCGATGAAAACAGCCAACTCGCTCGCCTCGCTTGTGCTGCCGTTGGCGGGCCTGATGCTCGTGGCGTTGATGGACGACGCCCATTGGCGTCGGCTGCCTTGGGTGTTCATCGCCGCAGGCGCGGCCAGCGCGATGTTCGGCATTGCCCAGATCCTGCTACCGGGCGTCAATGGGCTGTTCCTTTACGATATTACCAACGAAGGCAGCGCCGTTGGGCTGTTTTCCAATCGCAACCATAACGCCATGTTCCTCAGCGTGGCCTTGCTATTTGCCGTGATCCAACTGGAACGCACGCGCTGGGGGATCATGACACCCGAAGTGCTGGCAGCGGGCCTTGGAGCGCTGGTGATTTTTGCGGGCATCCTAGTCAACGCTTCGCGCTCGGGATTGGTTGGACTGGGACTGGTTGGATTGATCTTTGCCATCCGGGCCATGCTGCAATGGCGGGCGGACCGCCGCGCCGGGCAGCGCGGGATTCCGCTGCGGGTCCTGGCTGGAGGTGCCATCGGTCTGGTCTCGGCGGCCCTTGTAGCAGCTTTCGCGGTGCTTGGTCGCAGTCCGGCAATGACCCGCGTGTTGGCGCATGATCCGGGGCAGGACCTGCGCGTGCGCGCCTTGCCCACCGTGCTGGACATGCTGCGCGATTTCCAGCCTCTGGGCACGGGGTTCGGCGCGTTCGAATATGCTTTCCGGATGCGCGAGCCCGACGAGATGTTGGGGCAGCGCTATTTCAACAACGTGCATAATGACTGGCTGCAATTGCCCATCGAAGGCGGTATTCCCGCCACGATTCTGGCTTTAGTGCTGCTGGCGCTGTTCGCGTTTCGCTGCTGGCACCTGGCCCGGTCAGGTGCTGCTGGCGGCGCGATGCACCAGAACGCGGTGCTGGGGGCGCTGGGTCTGGTTCTGTTGTTGATCGCCAGCGTTATCGACTATCCGCTACGCACTCCTTCGATCATGCTCCTGGCTGCGGTGGCTGCGGCAATGGTATTTAAACCGCTTGCCACCAGTTCGCAAGGATAGCCATTTGCACAAAAGCCTAATCTCTCTAAGGAGTCGGGCAGGAAGCCTTTGGAAGATCCGCCACAGGTCGAAATGAGGTTAGATTTGAACAAGATTCGTAATATATTCCTGGCGCTCGCGGCGACTGCACTGGTGGCAGCCTGCGGCAAGCCACAGCCCATCGGCCAGAGCAGCGGCACCACCGTGGCCGAACTGTCCAGCTTGCCCGCACCCGGTGCGCAGGACTATGCTGCCGGGCGGCAGGATGATCAGGCTCGGCCACTCGATATTCTTACCGTAGCGGTCTTCGGCGTGCCGGAGTTGAGCCATACGATGCGCGTGGGAGCTGGCGGCTTCATCGATTATCCGCTGATCGGCGCGGTGCAGGCCAATGGTCGCACGCTGGCCGAAATCGGCTTCGAGATCGAGACGAGGCTCAAAGGCACTTATGTCCGCAACCCTGATGTCACCGTTGAATTCGGCGAGCGGGCCGGTCAGGTCCTGACCGTGGGCGGCGAGGTCATGCGGCCGGGGCTGGTCCCGATTATCCAGAACACCACGCTGATGGAAGCTGTGGCAATGGCTGGCGGGCGTACCACCTATTCGCGCCTGACCGAAGTGCTGGTGTTCCGCGAAATCGGCGGCCAGCGCTACATCGGTGTTTATGATGTGGCGGCTATCCAGCGCGGCAATTACGCCGATCCGCAGGTCTACCCCCATGACATCATCATGGTTGGCGATTCGCCCAACCGGCGGATGATGGCCGATGTCCTGCAATATACCCAGCTGCTGACCAGTCCGCTGATCCTGCTGCAACAAGTCGTAGGTAATTAAGCATGAACGGTGAAGCCAATCTGCGTCGGCCGACGTCCGTGCCCGTGCTGGTCGACAGCGCCTATGACGAATTCGTTGCTGGTGACGGCGGCGTTTCGCTGATCGAGCAATATGTGCAGGTCGCGCGCAATCACAAGCTGCTGATCGCCGCGATTATTCTTGGTGCCTTAGTGGTCGGCCTGATCATGTCTTTGCTGTCAGACGAGCGTTTCCGCGCCACGACCCGCATCGAGATCAGCCAGTCCACCGACAATGTCACAGAAGTGCGCGGCGTGCAGCAAGATGAATTGCGCCAGGATCGCCTATATTTGCCGACCCAGTATGAACTGCTACGCACGAAGTCGCTGGCAGCACGAGTGGTGCGGGAATTGAACCTGGGCCAGGACCAGGAATTCCTCGACTCCTATGGGATCGAACTGGGCGCCGATGCTAACGTGGAGGAGCGGCTGGCTCCGGTCCTGCTGGCGAGCATGGAGGTCTCTCCGGTGCTGAACAGCTCGCTGGTCGATATCCAGTTTACTGGGCGAGACCCTGAAATTACCGCCAAGCTGGCCAATGCTTGGGCCGACCAGTTTATCGCCGAAAACCTCGATCGTCGCTACGGCGCCACCATCGAGGCGCGCCAATTTCTCGAGGAACGGCTGGCGCAGACGCGTGAACGACTGGAAGACGCCGAGAAACAGCTGATTACATATGCCTCCAACCGCGGTCTGTTGACTGTCGAGCAGCCCAATACGAATGGCGACAGCCAAGGCACGGTGTCGCAGACGCTCGTCGCAAGCGACTTGCAAGCGTTGAACGAGGCCCTGGCCGAAGCTACCACCGACCGCATCACCGCGGAGGCCGCAGTAGCTGCCGGCAACACGTCGGATACCTCAAGCACTTCGGTGACCGTGGCATCCTTGCGGCAGCGGCGGGCGGAACTCTCGTCACAACTGGCCGACCTATCCAGCCGTTTTGGCGAGGGTTACCCGCCGGTTCAGGCCGTACGCGCGCAGTTGCTGCAGATTGACACCGATATACAGAGTGAGCAGTCGCGCACCGTTTCACAGGGCCGGGGTGCCTATCAGGAAGCGCTTGGCCGCGAGCAGCGGCTGCGTGCCCGCGTTAACGAACTTCGCGGCGAATTTGTTACCCAGCGGCAAGACAGCGTCCAGTACAACATTCTGCAACGGGATGTGGATACCAACCGCGAACTCTATGCAGGGCTGCTGCAACGGTATCGCGAGATTGGCGTGGTTGGCGCTGGCGAAAGCAACGTACTGGTGGTGGACCGGGCAAGCGTGCCGGGGGCACCTTTCGAGCCTAACCTGACGCAGAACCTGATGGTAGCCCTGATGCTCGGTTTACTTCTCGCTGCCCTGGTGCTGTTCATTCTCGAGCAGTTCAACCAGAGCCTGCGCGATCCACGAGAAGTACAGGAGCGGCTTGGCCTGCCGCTTCTCGCCGGCATTCCGCGCACGACCGAGAAGGACCTTACCGAGGAGATTACCCGGTCGTTCTCGGAATTGTACGAGTCCTACTTCAGTCTCACCTCGACGCTTGCCTTCCGCAATGGTGGCGCGGTGCCCAAATCGATCATGGTCACCTCGTCCCGGCCGGGCGAGGGCAAGAGCTTGTCGTCGGTGGCCTTGGCCTACCTGCTCGGCCGGCAGGGCAAGAAAGTCCTGCTGATCGACGCCGATCTGCGGCATTCGGGCATGAGCAAGTACATCCAGACCGAGAGCAACATTGGGGTCAGCCAGTACCTGCAAGGCAACGACGACTGGCGCTCGATGTTGTCGGGACCCGAACCGCTGCAGGGATTTGACCTGCTGGGACCGGGCCGCAAGTCGATGTCGGTGGCGGAACTTCTGTCAAATGGTCGGTTCCAGAAGCTGCTCGATGCAGTGGAGGCCGAATACGATCATGTGGTGGTTGATGGCCCGCCGGTGCTGGGCTTGGCTGATGCACCCCTCATTGCCGCGGCGCTTTCGGGCGTGCTGATGGTGATCGAGGCGAATGAGGGCAAGTGGCGCTATGTCGAGAGCGCAATCATGCGGCTTGAGCAGGCCCATGCCACACTGCTGGGCGCGGTTGTGACCAAGCTGGACGATCGCAATGCCAGCTACGGTTATGGCTATGGCTATGGCTATGGCTATGGATATGGCCCCGATGGCAAGGGAACCACCGGCGGGGAGGCAACTGTGTGAGCCGGTTTCTCCGCTGGGGTTTGGTTGCAGTCCTGCTGGTGCTGGCTCCGGTGCTGTTGTTCCAGGGTCAGGCCAACGTCTTCCACCCATCCGGCCCTTGGCTGGCAAAGAACGGCTTCAACCTTGCGGACCTGGCGCGAGCAGGCCTGCGCGTGCGCCAAGCGAACGGTGTCACCACGCTGGGAGTTGAGCCTGCAGCACTGGAACTGGCGCGCGAGGCTTTTGTCCGCGAGCCGCTGGCGACCAATGCGCTGTTTGTGCTGGCGATTGACGAGCGGGCCTCCAATCCCGGCCAGGGCGGGCAGGCCCTGCTCGACGCGGCCGCCATGCTCGACAAGCGCAATCGCTTTCTCGGCGCGCTGCAAATGGAGCAATTCTCGCGTTCCGGGGACTTCGTTCGCACCTTTGCGCTGATCGACCGGTTGGCGCGGGTCTATCCCGATCTGGCCACCGAATCAGTCCAGCCCCTGGTGATGAGCCTGCGTCAGGAAAATGCGGTGGATGTGATTGCCGGGGCATTGGAGGACGGGCCGGTGTGGGCCAACAGTTTTTGGCGCTCGGTACCGGGAGATCCGCTGCTGGTTAGGCGGATGCTGGAACTGCGCCAGAGGACCAGCAAGGGCACGGATGAGGCCAGCGACGGCAAATTGCTGGCGGGCCTCGCCTCGACCCGCCAGTTCGATGCTGCCTTCGCCTTCCGCGACAGTCTGCGCGGCGTGCCACCGGATGGTACCGGTTTTGTACCGGTAGGTGGCATTGCCCCCTTTGGCTGGCAGACCCAGGCGAGTGGGGAACGCTCGTTGTCGCAGCGGGGCGAAAACGGTTACGAGATATTCGTCCAGCAGGGCACCAACGGAGAGCTAGGCCGCCAGTTGCTGCGTCTCGCCCCCGGTAGATACACGTTCAGTGCGGAGATCACGCCGGTATCTTCGGCAGAAAATGTCACTGCGCGGCTGCAATGCGTGACAGTTGAGAACGTCACCACGCCTTCGCAGCCCTTGACCGGGCCAGCATCATTTGTCGTTACAGACAATTGCAGCGCATGGTGGCTGGTGCTCAGCGGCAATGCTTGGGCAGTCAGTGGCGGCTTGCGCAGCACCATTGCAGACATGACGTTCCAGGCAGGCCGGTGAGATGCCAGCCCCGCAAGCGCAGGATGGTCCGGCCCGGATAATCTGGGTCAACCGCTTTTTCTATCCTGACGAATCGGCAACATCGCTGATGCTGACCGATCTGGTCCGAGAACTGGCAAAACAGTCTGGTGGCCGGCACCACCATCTGGTGACCAGCAACGCCCGATATGCGCCAGGAGAGCAGGGCGACGATCAATCGATCCCGGGGGTCACGGTCCATCGTATCCCGGCACTGGGACGCAACAACGCCTCGCTTGCGGTCCGGCTGGCGAATTTTGTGCTATTCTATTGCGGAGCCTTGCTGGTGCTGTTGCGGCAAGCCAGGCGTGGCGATATGATCGTGGCGCTGACTGATCCGCCGCTCATCGGGACCATCGCAGCGCTTGCTGCGTGGCTGAAGGGCGCCCGCCTGCTTCACTGGGTGCAGGACATTTTCCCTGAAACCGCCAGCCGCCTGGGTTTCGCCCGCGAGGGCGGGGTGCTGGAAGCCATGCTTGTCCGCCTGCGCGATGCCGCATGGCGCCAATCCACAGGATGTGTGGTGATTGGGGGGCGCGTGGGGCAATTTGTGGCCGATCACGGCGTCCCGGCGCCCCGGATCTTCGCCATTCCCAACTGGGCCGATGACCGCGAAATCCGCCCGATTGCAGCGCCTGACAACACCTTGCGGCAGAAGTGGGGCTATACGCCTGAGCAATGCGTGATTGGCTATTCAGGCAACCTGGGCCGCGCGCACGAGGTGGCGACCAAGGTTTCCGCCATGTTGCGCTTGCGCGAGAAGGGGCCGGATAATGCGCGCTTCCTGTTCATCGGCGGTGGCGCACGCCAGGAGGAATTGCGGCAACTGGCTGGAAAATGGGACGAGGGCCTGCTTGCGTTCCAACCCTATCAACCTCTGGCCCAGCTGCGCGAAAGCCTGTGTGTGCCGGATGTCCACTGGATTTCGCTGCTCCCGCAACTGGAAGGGTTGATCGTCCCCAGCAAGCTGTACGGTGCACTTGCTGCTGGGCGGGCCGTGGTGTTCGTGGGTGATCCACAGGGGGAAGTGGCGAGCCTGCTGGCCGAAGGCGAGTGTGGCGCCAGCTTCGCGCCAGGTGACGGCGAAGGCCTGGCGGCTTACCTTGCCACCTTGGCAAATGACCCGCAGATGCGCGGCAAACTGGGTTGTAACGCACGTATTTTCGTTGATGAGTATTTGCACCGCAGTGGCCGAATTGCTGCCTGGCGCAAGTTGCTGGAACAGCAGGCCGCAACGCGTTGAGTGCAATTATGAGTTTGTTTAGCGCGGCTTATATGCCAATTGGATCGTGATGTCGCAGCCCACCATTCCTTCTCCCCGGTCCCGCAGGCGCGCCCTGACGCCACCATCTGCCCGGCGCGGGTTGGCCCAGCGGCTGGATGCCATCCGCGATGGGGAATTCATTCTGCCTTCCACGCCCAAGGCAGCGATGCTGCAAGCAACCTTTGTGCTGGTGCTTGGCGCGATACTGACGGGCGTCTCAATGCCCCGCACCCTGATAGAGGTTGAGGTTTACCGGCATTGCTCTATCTTCCTGGGCTTGTCGCTTGTTTCATCGCTTCTCGTGCAGTCACGGGGCAATCTGCGCCGCCTGATCCGCGCCGATGTGGTGGTGATGTGCGCATTGTACTTTCTAACTTTTGCAGAATTTCTCAATCCACGAGTGCGGGTGCTCTATTCATTCTTCACGGGGGAGGCAGAGAACGCCTCGTGGCTGGTAATCCTGACCATGATCTCGATTGCGGTTGGCCGCCATGTCATGCTGCCCTTTGGTCGCAAGCCACTCAATATGCCGTCATTGTCTTTGCAGGGCATGTTCGGCGTGGCGCTTGTGTGTTTCTTTCTTGGCTACCTGTGGCCGCTTATTACGGTCAGTTTCAACCCCGTGAGCTTGGTGACCGAGGCGCTGGGCCCGCGCTTTACCCAGCCGTGGCAGCGCGAGCGGGTCGGCGGGTGGAGTTCGTTCCTGACGGAGTTGAGTCTGCTGCACTATGCCTTCGCCGCGCTGATGGGCGTGATCTTCAGCGAACGAAGGCAATTGCCGTTGCCGGGCAAGATTATCCTGATCGCCTTGTCCCTGTTCATGATGTTCATGGATTTCGCTGGCGGCACACGCTACATCCTGATGGTCAAACTGGGCCTGATGATTTCCGGCTATGTGGCGGGCATGCGGCGGCTGCGAAGCGTCAAGATCTGGGTGGTGGCTGGGATTGGTCTGGTGATGATGTGGGCCATCACCGGGGAAATGCTGCGGCTGCGCGAGCAGGGTTTCAGCGGCTATTTTGCTGGCGAGAAAATGGTCGTTACCAGCGAAGAGAATTACTTCCTGATCGACAACAACATGATCACCATCGCCCGCTCACTGGCCGTGTTCCCGGATACCTATCCCTTTCCCGGGTCGGACGTATTGACCACTGCGCTGACCAAATGGATCCCGCGGGCTCTGTGGCCCAACAAGCCCGACGACTGGGGTACCAGTCTGGAAGAGGCATTCGGGCTGGACGGAAGCTATACGCTGGCGGTGACCCTGACGGGTGAGTCCTACCTGATATCGGGTTGGATGTCGGTGGTGATCGTAGGCATGCTGATCGGCGCGATCAGCGCAGGGTGGAACCGACTGGGCGAGCGATTGCGAACCAACCTTGATCTATTTGTCTACATCAGCGGGTTCTTTGCGGCGGCCATTTGTATGCGCAGCCTTCAATTCGTGACCGTGGCGATGCTGCCTACCGTGTTAATCTATGTGTTCGGCAAGTTTCTGGCCAGTTCGAAAGAGAGTTCCGCTGGCCGCAGGGAACCGCGGCAGCGCCTGGCCTGACCTGTTCGATGCGCGTCTCCGGTATTTTCCCGTCATACACCCGGGCCGACCTGTCCTGGCCCAACAGCCATACCGTCCAACTGGCAACAATCGAGGGCAGGGCCGACATGATTGATGGGCCGCGGCTGGTGGCGCAATTTGCAGGTCTGGTTGCTCCAAGGGCGCCCCTCATCCAGTGATCGCCGGTTCCTGCGAGATTGGAATGGGTCAACCAGTGGTTGGCAAATTGTCGTTCATGGCGTTTTACTCATGACTGTTCACGCGCTCGCTGCGCGGAACAGCCATGCGGGTGATGTTTTTACTGCTTGGCTGTGGGGAATCTAGGCTATGCAACCTTCGCCGTGGTTAGTCTGCCAACTGGGTGCGCGTGAACATTTTGTGCTGCCCCAAGTGCTTCATGGACGCGGGCAACTTCGAGCGCTGGTTACCGACCGTTGGGTGCCTCCTGGTGGCCTTGCGGCTGCTCTACCAGGGGCCGTGGGCCGACGTTTAGCGGATCGCTTCAATCCGGCGCTGGCCGATGCACGCGTGATCCACTTCACCGAAGGTTCGATGGCACGCGAGGTGATCGCCCGATTGCGCGGATCGCCGCGTGGCTGGAACAAGATCATGTCGGATAACGTGTGGTTCGAGAACCGCGCGGTGGCTGCGCTTGAGCAGAGCAATCTGTTAGCTCAGGCGCCCAAGCCGATAGTGTTCGCCTACAGCTATGCCTCTCTCGGCATTCTCAAGGCGGCCCGCAAGGCAGGCTGCATTACCGTACTGGGGCAAATCGATCCGGCTGTATGCGAAGAACAGATTGTCGCAAAAGTTGTCGGCGACGCTGGGCTGCCTGACGAGGCGATCAATCGCGCACCGCCCGCCTATTGGGATCGATGGCGCGAAGAGTGCGCGCTGGCGGACCATATCGTGGTTAACTCGCATTGGTCGCGCGAAGGGTTGATGCGGGCGGGCATTTCTCCTTCTAAACTGCACGTCGTTCCGCTGGCTTACACTCCGTCGGCTGATATCAACCAGCATCGGGCAATATGGGGCGGTCCCGGCAGCCGACCGATACACGTCTTGTTCTTGGGGTCGCTAATCGCGCGCAAGGGCATATATGAACTGCTGGCGGCCGCCCGCTTGCTGTCTGGACGTCCTGCGCGCTTCGACGTGGTCGGTCCTGGGGGACATACGCTTCAGGCCCAGATGCAAGCAATGGACAACGTCACCTATCATGGTGCCGTGACGCGGCAAGAGGTGCATGCTCGATTTGGCGCAGCCGATGTGTTTGTGCTGCCCACGCACTCCGACGGGTTCGCGCTAACCCAGCTTGAGGCGCAAAGTCATGGCCTGCCGGTGATTGCATCGCGCTACTGCGGCGACGCGGTAACCGACGGATTGAACGGCCTGCTTTTAGCCGAAGTCAGCCCTTCGGCCCTGGCGGCTGCAGTGGCGAAGTATCTCGATAATCCGGCAATGCTTGCGGCGCATTCAAGCCATGCCCGTGACACGCTCACCCGGTTCACTCCTGATCGCGTGCTTGATATGCTGCAAGATATTGTTTTGTAGTTGTTTAAGGTAGCGCTTTGATGTCCGGGTTCGCAATCATCGATTCACGCAGTGCAAAGCCGGTTTAAACTTGACGCGGAATTGGCGTTGCCACTCTACTGGTTGGTGGGTTAGGCAAACGTCGTGTCAAAGATCGCGATTTATTTCCGGATGTTCAGCCCATACATCCTCGCCCGTCTCAATGCGGCAAGCAGAGTGGCGGACGTGGTGGGTATCGAAGGTTCGCGCCGCAGCTCGAATTATGCGTGGGAACCGCGCACGGGCGGTGAGGCCTTCGAGCGCCTGACCTTGTTCGAGGATCGCGCAGTCGAACTGGTGCCTAATGCCGATGTCATGGCAGAGATCGGGCGGGTGCTTGATCGCGTGCAACCAGAGGTCGTAGTCGTCGGCGGCTGGTCGCACATTGAGGCCTTGGCAATGATCCGCTGGGCCAGGGTCAATGAACGACATGTCATCATTATGTCGGAAAGCACCGCTGTGGATTTCAAGCGCACGGCGTTCCGCGAGCATTTCAAGCGGCGCCTTGTCCGGCTAGCAGATGCTGCCATTGTCGGCGGGCAGCCGCAACGTCGCTACATCACACAACTGGGTTTGGATGCTGAGCGGGTTTTCATCGGCTACGATGCGGTTGACAACACCTACTTTGCCGCCGCTGGACACGATGCCCGCATGACACCAGGCCTTCGTCAGCTTCTGCAACTGCCGCATGCCTATTTCGTGGCATCGGGTCGTTTCATTGCCAAGAAGAATTTCGATGGGCTGATCCGCGCCTATGCTGACTATCTGCGTTCCGCGTCTGATAATGCCTGGGACCTTGTGTTGGTAGGCGATGGCCCGCTGAGAACCGAACTTGAAGGATTGGTTTCCTCCCTGAACTTGCAAGGTCGCGTCCACTTCCCCGGTTTCCTGCAATACGACGAATTCCCGGCAATCCTCGGATTGGCGGGGGCTTTCGTTCATGTGAGCCTCTCTGAACAGTGGGGACTGGTTGTTAACGAAGCAATGGCATCGGGCCTCCCCGTCATCGTCTCAAGACAGTGTGGTTGCGCCGAGGATCTGGTGGAAGACGGGGTTAACGGTTGGGCGGTGGATGCCTGCTCGACGCACGAAATTGCGGCGCGCTTGGCTGACATGGTTACCGCTGACCGCGCGGCCATGTCTGAAGCGGCGCTAGCGCGCATCGCCCAGTATGGTCCGACGCGGTTCGAAGCCGCAATGTCCTCCGCTCTTGAGGCCGTTCGGCGGCTGCCCGTGCGAAACTTGTCGCTGATTGACCGCGCCCTGATTGCTGCGCTGGTCACGCGCGACACAAGCGCGACCTAGCGTACACGGGATGCATGTCGTTCATCTCCTTGATTCGTCCTCCCATCTCGCTGGCGGCATTGCCGAAGCAGTGAAGGGCCTTGCCCTGGCACTTCAGCGGCAGGGTTTAGATGTCTCAGTCTTGGCGGGGACAGATGCTGCCAGTGAGACGGACGGCCCGGGGTGGGCGCCCATCCATGTGGAAAATGTTGCGTCCGCAGGCTTGCGCGATGGCGTGCTGGGCGCATCGCTAAGAAAAAGGCTGACAGCGAAAACGCCTGATCTGGTTCATCTGCACGGCCTTTGGGGGCCAGCGGCACGAGGGCTGGCTTCTTGGGTGCGCTCGAACGATATCCCTTATGTGGTTTCGCCGCATGGTATGCTTGATCCCTGGGCGCTTGCCCGCAGCTCGGCAAAGAAGCGAATCTCTGCCAGCCTGTGGGAAGGCCATTTGCTGCAAGGAGCAACACTTGTTCATGCGCTCGCTGAAGCCGAGGCCGCAGCGGTGCGCGCTTACACCACAGAGAGGCCCATCGCCATCGTGCCGAACGGCGTCAACTGTCCTGGGGGCGCCTTCACGGCAGCTGCAAGCGATCGCAAAAAGATGCTGTTCATGGCCCGCATCCACCCGAAGAAGGGCCTGATCGAGTTGCTGTCTGCCTGGGCCATGTTGCCCACTGACTTGCGGCGGGGCTGGCTTCTGGAGATAGCCGGGTGGGATGAAATCGGCATCCTTGACGAATTGCGCGGACAGGCAGCTTTGCTAGGGATTGGTGATGATGTGATTTTTCCCGGAGGCCTGCAGGGCACCGCCAAGGACACCGCCTTGCGCGGTGCAAGCGCGTTCATCTTGCCGAGTTATAGTGAGGGGCTGCCGATGGCGGTGCTGGAAGGCTGGGCCTACGGTTTGCCCGTGTTCATGACCGATGCCTGCAATCTGCCGGTCGGGTTTGCCAGCGGGGCGGCGTTTCGGATCACTACCGATCCGGTGCAGATGGCAGAAGTGTTGAGGTCCAAACTGGCAGATCCAGCAGCTCTAGCCGAGGCCGGCTCTGCAGGGCGTCGGCTGGCGGAAAGCCAGTTCGCTTGGCAAGCGATTGCCGGGCGAATGCTGGAGCATTACCGGGAGGCTATAGAGAGAAAATGACTCTTTTGGCCGATCCTAGAACCGAAAAGGTAACGCGCGCTCCGTTGACGGTGCAAGCGCCGCCCGGCTTTGCCAACAAATTGGCACGGGGCATCTGGAGTCTGGTTTGGCTGTTGCTCTATCGCCCATCGCCGCGTCCGCTGCACGGCTGGCGCAGATTGCTGCTGAGGATTTTTGGCGCCAGAGTGGGTGCGGGAGCCAAGCCCTATCCTTCAGCGCGCATCTGGGCTCCATGGAACCTCACGCTCGGGGCAAACAGCACACTTGGAGACGATGTGGACTGCTATAGTGTGGCCCACATACATCTTGGCGAAGGTGCCGTGGTCAGCCAGCGAGCGTTCCTTTGCACCGCACAACGTGATGTCGATCGGCCAGGCAACCCATTGATGGTGGCACCGATCGTTCTTTCCGATCAGGCCTGGGTTGCAGCTGAGGCTTATGTTGCCGCAGGTGTTACGCTGGGCGAAGGCGCCGTAGCTGCCGCCAGAACTGTCGTCACCCGCGATATCCAGTCGTGGCAGGTTGTGGCCGGAAACCCTGCGCGAGTAATCCGCCAGCGCAAACGCCCCGTGTGACTCAATCATTTCTAGGAAATGCCGGCTTTGTCAGATTCAACCAATCGCGCGGATCGCTGCAAAAGGTCGATTTGGCAAAACGCAAATCCCGGGATCTCCTGGCCGCGCGCCTGACCTTGCGGAGTAGATCGAGCAATACCCAAATTTTCAGGCAACCGTGCGGCAGCTTCCTGTTGCTTGGGATGGGGCACGGCGTGGGGCGGACGGGCTGCCCTGTAACGGCGTCTGCGTAACGAACTTGTTCTGTCGGGGTTTGGTGGCTAACCTCTCCCGCGCCGTCCTAGGCGTTCGATCTTCGCATCATTATGGGGTCAGATTCAGAAAAATCCAAACAAATATAACAAATAAAAAGATGCAAAATTGCTGGTTAAATCCCTGTGGTATCCTTTTCAGGCAAATGTTTTTATGATTTTGGGTTCAGTTGAGTTACCTGAAGAGAAAGTCACCGTGTTTGGCGAGGGTGAGCGGTTCCTTGTGTTGGCGCCTGGTCGTGCGGATCGCCACTACTGGGGCGACTTGTGGAATTACCGGGAGCTTTTCGTAATTCTCGCTTGGCGTGATGTCGCAGTTCAATACAAACAGACGGTTATCGGTGTCGCCTGGGCGGTCATCAGGCCCCTGTTGACGATGCTGGTCTTCACCAGCGTCTTCGGTGGCCTTGCTGCGTTGCCAAGCGACGGTGGCGAGCCATATTCGGTCATGGTCATGGCAGGAATGCTGCCGTGGTTTTTGTTTTCCACCATGCTGAACAACGGATCTTCCAGCCTTGTCCAGAACGCCAATCTCATCAGCAAGGTCTATTTTCCTCGGCTGATCGTGCCAGTCGCCAGTTCATGCGTCGCCTTGGTTGATTTCGCCATCACCTTGTTGCTGCTTGCCATCATGTTTCTGGTGTTCCGTGTAGTGCCAGACTGGCGGCTTCTCCTACTGCCATTGTTCGTAGTACTGGCAATCGTCGCTGCGCTCGGCCCGGCGCTAATTATGGCTTCACTCAACGTGAAATACCGGGATTTTCGGTTCATTGTCCCGTTTGTTGTTCAATTCGGGCTGTATGTATCGCCGGTAGGATTTTCGTCGAATGTGATCCCAGAAGAGTGGCGTTTGCTATATTCGCTGAACCCTGTCGTTGGCGTGATCGACGGCTTCCGCTGGTGCCTGCTGGGCAACGATACGCCGCTCAACGTCCCCTCATTTTTCGTCAGTCTGGCCGTTTCGATCATTTTCCTGTGGATCGGGATCTCGATTTTCCGCAGGACAGAAAAGACTTTTGCGGATCTCGTATGATGGTTGATGATGTTGTCATTCGTACTCGAGGGCTCGGGAAGAAGTACGTCATCGGCCACAAGGCGATTGGACGCGTGCCGACGTTAAGGGACGCAATTGCCTGCGCAGCGAGCAACTTTGGCCGCCTGACGTACGATCTCTTGCGGGGCAAGCCATTGATCGCCGGCGACGAATTCGAAGAATTTTGGGCCCTTAGGGATGTCGATTTCGAGATCAAGCGAGGGGAAGTCGTCGGGATCATTGGCCGAAATGGTGCGGGCAAGTCGACCCTCCTGAAGGTCCTATCGCGCATTACCGAACCAAGCGAGGGACGGGTCGAAATCCGCGGGCGCGTAGCAAGCCTGCTTGAAGTGGGGACAGGGTTTCACCCCGAACTCACCGGCAGGGAAAACATCTTCCTCAACGGTGCAATTCTTGGAATGTCTCGCGCTGAGATCAGGCAGAAATTCCCGGAAATTGTTGCTTTTGCAGAGGTCGAGAGGTTTCTGGATACCCCCGTCAAACGTTATTCCAGTGGCATGTACGTTCGACTGGCTTTCGCCGTTGCTGCATTCCTGGAACCAGAAATTCTCATCATCGACGAGGTGCTTGCGGTCGGCGACGCAGAATTCCAGAAGAAGAGTCTGGGGAAGATGGACGATGTCGCCAAGTCCGGCAAAACCGTGCTGTTTGTCAGCCACAACATGGCGGCGATCAAAAGTCTGTGCTCAAGCGCCATTTACCTGGAAGACGGCCAAGTTGCCTATCAGGGTCGCACCGACGACGCGTTGGCCATCTATCTTGATCGGAAGACGAAAGGCCCGCCGCGAAAAGACATCGATGTTAGCCAGGATGGTTTGAAAATCGCGCAGGCGGTGATTTCTCGGGAGGAGGGATCGAGCGAGCCCAAATACGTCATAGAAATCGATTTCGTCGCGACTTGCGCGGGCAGTTTGCGGGAATGCACGGTGAACATTTTTTCGGTGCTGGGAACGCGAATTGCTATCGTCGACCCGCGTGAATCGGGTTCGCTGCCGTTCTCATATGGTGCCGGGCAATTCTCTCTTCGTATCGAGATCGATAGCCTTCCATTCGTTGAAGGAGACTACCAAATCAGTCTTTGGCTGGTTACTCCTGACTTCACGGGGTTGGTTGAGAGCGTGATCGAATTTTCGGTCGAACGGAGTGGTGGAGCACGGGAATTTGCATCCTACTCGCCGGATCTTAGAGGGCACGTTGAGTTGGCAGCCAGGATCTCGATAATCTGATGGCCGCGAGCTAGTCATGTCGCGTCGGTTAAAAGCCTTGCGCTTCGTCGCTGCGCTTCTCGCGAAGGGCGATATAAATCGCCTGATCGGTGAATCGCAGGATATCGAACTCCGCAATCGTTTGAAATATTGCGGCAATAATGTTGGAATTAGGCAACCGGTGGTGATCGAAGGGCCGGAAGGAGTGATCATCGAAGACGACGTCTCCATTGCTGCATTTGTGCATTTCTGGGGCCAAGGCGGAATATCGATTGGCAAGGGTACGATGATCGCTTCCCACGTCGCAATTACCAGCTTAACGCATGATCCTAATGCGCCCGTGATGCGTGAAACTCTCATTTCCGGATCTGTAGAGATTGGCGAAAACGTCTGGATTGGTGCGCATTCGGTGATATTTTCCGGGGTTTCTATCGGCGAGAACAGTGTTGTCGCCGCAGGGTCGGTTGTTCGCACGAATGTTCCGCCGAACACGGTTTTTGCGGGGGTACCGGCTCGCGAAGTTCGAAAAAAACAGCGGTCATCATGATCGAAAAGTGGTTTCTTGATAGTGAAAAAATGAAAAATCGAAAAATTGAGAACTGCATTCTATGCAACGCCCAGCTTCCTGACAAACCTCGCTCGGCAGCAAGCGGTGTTACGGTCGAAGTCGGAGGGAGGGAGTTTGTACAGCTTGATTATCAAATCGTTGAGTGTGATAGTTGCAACCTTCTGAATAAGACCAATATTCTGACAGAAGAGGATCTTTCCGAATACTACAACAATGTTGATTTTGAGAAATGGGCGACGGACGACTTATATCCGACCGACAGGATTTTGGTGAACCAGTTGGAGCGACTACCCCCGGGCGCAAAGATTCTCGACTTTGGCTGCAGTAGCGGGCGACTCCTTTCCAGGTTTTCTGGGGTTTTCGAATGCTACGGGGTGGAGGAAAGCGAAAGGGCCTCGGAAATTGCGCGACAGCGGGGTATCACGATGCTCGATTTTGCAGACTTGCGGACGGGCGGTTTTCGTTTTGACGTAATTCTAATGGTCGATGTGTTCGAGCATCTGGTGCAGCCTTTGGCCGTTCTATCCGATCTGCGGTCAGCCATGGGGCCGAGTGCGCAATTGATAATTGCTACCGGCAACGGGGATTTTGCCTCATGCCGGAAAGATCCCGCAAATTTCTGGTACTTTCGTAATGTGGAGCATGTCTCGATGCTCACCTCAAAGGCGGCCAAATGTCTTGCTGAAGGTTTGAATCTCACATTGGTCAGCATGACGGAATGCTCGCATTCCAACGCGGGTTGGCTGCAAACAGCATTCGAAGCCACGAGGGAGTGGCTGTTTTTTTCCTTCCGCTCGGCATCGCCGTTGGTCAGGCGCGTTTGGAGTTACATTCCTCTGCTGAAGAGGGTCGCGTCGTGGCGGGAGCAACCGATCCGGCTGACTGGCAAGGACCACGTTATCGCCGTGTATTGTTCCGATTCCTAGACCATTTTTGGAGAGTTATTGGTGAATAAGAAGCTATTGGTCACTGGTTCATCGGGTCTTATCGGTTCGGAAGTGGTGAGCCATTTCTCCAGCGAAGGCTGGAAGGTTATCGGAGTCGACAACAACATGCGGGCGGATTTTTTCGGTCCCGCCGGAGATACCCGCTGGAATCAAGACCGGCTTGTCGAGAGATTCAGCAACTTTCAGCACGTAGATTGTGACATCAGGGCGCGTGACGCTGTCTTGCACCTGATTGATGAATTGCGACCGGACGCGATCGTCCATTGCGCCGCGCAGCCAAGCCACGATCTTGCCGCGTCGCGGCCGTTCGACGATTTCGACACAAATGCGGTTGGCACGCTTAACCTGCTGGAGGCCGCCAGGCGCGCATGCCCGGAGTCTCCGTTCGTGCACATGAGCACCAACAAGGTGTACGGCGATGCGCCAAATTCCATCCGCATGATAGAAAGAGACACGCGCTGGGATTTCGACGATCCAGATTACCGCTACGGAATAGCGGAGACGTTCAGCATCGACCAGTCAAAGCATTCCATTTTCGGTGCTTCAAAGGCTGCGGCAGACATTATGGTCCAGGAATATGGGCGCTATTTCGGCATGCCGACGTGTTGTCTGCGCGGCGGTTGCCTCACCGGACCGAACCACAGTGGCGTGGAACTACACGGTTTTCTGAGTTATCTCGTCCGGTGTAATCTGGAAGAACGGACCTACCGGATTTTTGGCTACAAGGGTAAACAGGTCCGCGATAACATCCATAGTGCAGATGTGACTGCTTTCATTGCGGCGTTTATCGCTAAACCAAGGGTGGCAGAAGTCTATAACATCGGGGGTGGCAAAGGTAATACCGCTTCGATCCTAGAGGCATTTGAAATTATTTCTGGCATCTCTGGTAAGCCAATGAAATTTGAATACGATGAAACTAATCGTATCGGCGATCATATTTGCTATTATTCAGACCTTTCAAAGATGAAATCGCATTATCCGGGCTGGGACATTACCCGAAGTGTGAATGAGACAATTTTCGAGATTTATGAAAACTTTCTTTCGCGCAACCGTTAATATTAGGCTTTTTGAGATGGTGCGGGCGACAAGTGCGACCCTGGCGAAGTAGGTCTCGAATATACCCATGACAGGCATGATGAAGTGCGGTTCGCAAGATATGCAGACATTGTTACCCCGCTTGGCATACATCGGGGACGTGCCGATCGAGAGTTCCTATCACGGCTCGGCGTTGATGTTTCGCCTGTTGCAGGACTATCCGGCAGATCGTCTTCTGATTATTGAGGCGGGTCTGGAATCTTCGCTGCCGACGCGGCGCTTGCCAAACGTGGACTACCTCTTTGCACCGGAGTTCCTTCGCCGACTGCAATTCACCCGCTTCTCGTCGCAGTATGAGGCATTTCGTGTCCTCATGGCCAGGCACAAGGGTCGGTTGCTGGCTCGGCGACTGGCCTCGTTTCGCCCCTCCGCAGTGTTGAGTGTTAGCCATGGTACAAGCTGGATAGCGGCAGCGCAGGCTGCCAAAATTCTCGATGTTCCCTTGCACCTCATCTGTCATGACGAGTGGGCAAAACTGCCTAGCAAACTCATCAGCCAGGATTACAAAGAGGCACTTTTCGGAAAGATTTATCGGGGTGCCTCGTCGCGGCTGTGCGTTTCTCCGTTCATGATTGAGAATTACGCCCGCAGGTTCGGCCCGGTGGGGGAAGTGCTTTATCCTTCGAGAGCCCGAGATGCTGTCTTTCCGACGGTTCCTCCACACCGCTTCACCGAGCCGGGTGACCGTCTCGTGTGTTGCTTCGCTGGTTCAATCAATTCTCCGGGCTATGCTCGGGCGTTGTCGCTAGTTGCCGAGGAACTGCTCAAGATTGGTGGAGAACTCCATATTTTCGGGCCTGTTGATGCAATAGCTGGCGAGTCTGCGGGATTGACCCATCCCAACATCCGGTTCCGTGGCCTGCTTTCGTCGTCGGATCTGATAGAAACGATGCGCGCCGAAGTGGACGTTCTGTTCGTGCCGATGTCATTCGATCCGGCAGATCGTGAGAATATGGAACTCAGCTTTCCCAGCAAGTTGACCGACTACACCTTGGCGGGTTTGCCGTTGCTGTTCTTTGGCCCCGACTACTGCTCGGCAGTCCGCTGGTCGCAAATCTACGACGGCTTGGCGGAAGTGGTGACGGCGGTGAGCGGCGAAGGGCTGTCTGCCGCGTTGGGACGCCTATCAGAGTTTGAGGTGCGCGAGCGCCTTGGTCAGAAGGCAGTCGACGTCGGCGATCAGCTTTTTTCCTTCACGAAAGCGCGCGACACCTTCTACAGGGCATTGAAATTGGGACTGCAAAGTCCCGGCAATGAGGCCGTTACACATGCGTCGTGAGCTATTCACTGACCTCCTTCTGCTTTTGCAACGCATTGGCGAGTGGGCCGGGGATCGCCGCCGGTTACGCCGGTTAATAGGCACTCCTGCGGCCATGCTGCACGATGGCCACATTGCATCGCTAGAGTTGCTAGACTTGATGGCCGCGGACCTACGGCCGACGCGCGTTATCTACGACATCGGGGCGAACGTCGGGACCTGGGCGCGATTGGCCCACAGCCAGTTTCCAGATGCTCAAATACATGCTTTCGAGCCCTTGCAGTTTCATTTGCCTGAATTGCGAATGTTTGGTTCCGAGATAGACAAGCTGCACATTCACCCGGTGGCTCTCGGCTCGCAGCCTGGCTCCGCAATGATCACTGTGACAGATTTCAGCGACGCATCCAGCCTCTTGCCATTGGCCAAGAAGGGGGCGGATACGTGGGGAATCTCGGAAAAGGGTCATGAAGTGATCCGCGTCGAGCGACTTGACGACTGGATCGCGGCAAACCAGCTTGCCATGCCGGATTGTCTCAAACTTGACGTGCAAGGATTTGAGCTGGAAGTCCTCAAGGGCGCGCGTCAGACGCTGCCATCAGTCCGCAATATCATTGTAGAACTGAGCTTTGACGAGTTCTACGAAGGCCAGCCCGGCGTCGATGAACTTTTCGCCGAACTGATGCAGGCCGGCTTTTTGTTGCGAGCCGTGGGCAAAGGCGTTCGTCTTGGGCAGCCGCTCCTGCAAATCGACGCGTTATTTTCCCGCGGGTCTCCATGAGCTCGCATCAACCGGTAGTGGTCCAGCTGCTTGGCGGGCTGGGCAACCAGATGTTCCAGTATGCCTTTGGGAGGGCGTTGTCCTTACGGTCAGGTGCGCCACTGCTTCTCGACAAGTTCCTGCTTGAAGACCATCGTACAGGCAAACACAAAACCAACCGGCATTATGAGTTGGGAATCTTCGCCCTCAAGCCGGTTTTTGCCGCGCGGAGCGAAGTCGCTGCATTCCATCCTTACGGTGCCGGCACACCTGGCAGAATCCTTTATCACATACGCAAGCGCCTGCCAGGGCAAGGGTCCTGGCGGGGGATTCCAGTCCCGTCTCAGGTGTTGCGAGAGCGCGATTTTGCTTTCGACCCGCAGATCGCGTCGCTGCCCGTGCCGAGGTACGCTGCGGGGTTGTGGCAATCGTGGCGCTATTTTGCTGATTGTGACGATGAAATCCGCAGAGACTTCACCTTTCGCGACCCGCTTGGACCAGAAGGCGAAGCGCTTGCGGCCCGCATATTCGACCCAGATGCAGTGGTTGTTCACGTCAGGCGCGGGGATTATGTCAATGTTCCGGAGCATGCCCAGTCAATCGGGTTTGTCGGTTTGGACTATTACGCGCGCGCGCTCGAGTTTATCCATTCCAAGATCGCGCGACCCAAAGTCTTCGTTTTTTCGGATGATCTTGGTTGGTGCCGCGAGAAACTGCCTTCGCTCGGTATATCGGTTGACTACGTTGATCTGAAGGCCCCTGGCGGAGTTCAGCAACACGCATTCGAATTGCAATTGATGTCACGAGGTCGAAATTTTGTCCTCGCTAACAGCACATTTTCGTGGTGGGCTGCGTGGCTATCATCGGCAGACATTCCTCTGGTTGTCGTGCCCGAGAAATGGTTCAATGACGAAAGCATTGTGACGACAGATCTGCCGTGCCCGGACTGGCACAGATTATAAGCTTGGATGTCCTGACACTTTATGCCCAAATTCTCTGTCATTATCCCAAGTTATAATCGGAAGAGATATCTGTCCGAGTGCCTTGATTCTGTCTTCACGCAGTCATACCCCCCATTTGAAGTCATCGTCGTCGATGACGGGTCAACCGATGGAACAGTCGAAATTCTGTCGGCCGATACGCGGCAACTGACCCTGATCCGGCAGCAAAATGCTGGACCCGGTGCGGCTCGCAATCGGGGAGCGAGCATCGCGACAGGTGATTACCTCGCGTTTCTCGACAGTGATGACCTGTGGTTTTCCTGGACATTGGAAACTTTCGCCACCCTCATTTCAGAGGCAGGAAATCCCTCTTTATTATTCGGAAAGTATATCGATTTTGCTGTGGCGGACGACCTCGACTGCATCGTGGCAAGCCAGCCGCGCGGGTCTTGCTACACCGACTACTTGAGCAGCAGCTCAAAAGGGCACTATTGCGGCGCTGGTATGATGGTAATTTCTCGCGCTGCGTTTGGGAAATCGGATGGCTTCGCGGAGGACTTCGTCAACGCCGAAGATCATGATCTTGCTCTGCAAATGGGGGAAGCGACTGGTTTCATCAGTGTTGCGGAGCCAATTACTGTCGCACACAGGATCCATGACAGCAACGAAATGGGTGATTTGACCAAAACGATCAAAGGCCTTGAGCGGCTTGTGCGAAAGGAGGCGTCTGGTTCATATCCCGGGGGCAGCCCTAGGCAACTTGCGCGCAGGACAATCATCACCCAGCATGTTCGACCGGCAGTGATGTGGGCTTTGCAGAGCGGGAAGGGGCGCGACGCAAGGCCGCTCTACGATGCGACGCTCTGGTGGCATGTTCGCCAAGGACGTTGGCGTTTCTTGGGCGCAACCGGCGTTTACGCGCTGCTGGATTTGATAAAGCGCCTGGCAGGGCGGGCCTGATGGATCGCTTCATCAATTTCCTGCTGCGGCTTCCTGCTTCTATTGCTTCACGCATACGGATTGCTCTGATGCGTCTAGCTGGTGCGCGTATCGGGCCGAACTGCCGGTTAGAGAGGATCCAATGTCCCCGCAACACTTGGGATCTGGCAATCGGCGAAGGAGTCGCTTTGGACAGGGACGTTGTCCTGCTGACAACAGGGAAACGACGACCCACGCCACGCATAATTATCGGCGCGCGAACCTACATCAACCGCTGGACCATGATCGATGCGAGCGAGACGATCATGATCGGGGAAGACGTGATGATCGGTCCCGGATGCTACATCACTGATCACGATCATGGAACAGAGCCCAGTCGTCTTACGCGGGATCAGCCGTTGCTGGGTATGGCGTTGACAATCGGATCGAATGTATGGATCGGCGCGAACGTCACCGTCCTCAAGGGTGTGACGATCGGATCCAACGCAGTCGTGGGAGCTGGCAGCGTCGTGACACGGGATGTGCCTGCGGGCAAAACCTATGCCGGAAATCCGGCGCGAGACCTCAGGTGAATAGTTGGGCATCATGGGATTGAACAGTAACATTACCGGACGGGTCGATGTGACTATTGTTATATCGACCAAAGACAGGTCAGCAGACCTGACCCGTTGTCTGCAATCCGTTGTCAGACAAAACGGTCGGCCGGAAGTCATCGTTATTGATGACGGATCATCGGACGGGACCGCGCAAGTCGTTCAGCAATACCCAGAGATCATCTACGTGCAGCATGCTAGGTCGGCCGGCCTGATACTACGCCGGAACGAAGGAGCTGAACTGGCGAGCCGTTCGATCATCATTTCGTTGGATGACGACGCTGAGTTCTCCTCGGACGACTGTGTGATGGCGATCTCATCGTCGTTCGTCCATCCCGATATTGCAGCTGTCGCCATCCCCTGTATCGAGCCGAACAAGGACAATAGGGTCGTTCAGGTTTCGGGGGATTACAGCAGGAGTTATGTCACCGATGCGTTCATGGGCACGGCCTATGCGATCCGACGGGAAGTTTTCTTGTCGCTGGGCGGTTTCAGGCAGATGCTCATCAGGCAGGGGGAGGAGCGCGAATTTGCCATGCGGCTGATGAATTCCGGCAAGTTTGTCGGATATGCGGACGCGCCACCAATTATCCATTACGAACAGCGAGTTCGCGATTGGGCCCGCCAAGGCTATTTCGGAAGAAGGAATGACATCTTGTTTGCGTGGCACGTCGTTCCTTTGCTTTTCCTGCCTATCCACCTGCTTGTCACGACGTTCAAAGGGCTCATCTTTCTCGCTCGCACACCTCCACGATGTCCGATGCTTATGGGCCTGGCAGCTGGATGGGGAATGATGCTCCCGGCCCTCCGCGAGCGGACCGCGGTGTCGCCAAGTGTATATCGTTTGTCGCGGCGCTTACGGAAAGGAGCTGTGCTGACTGTCGAGGAGGCGAGGAGCTATCTCGGCCTACCTGTTGTTTAATCGTAAATCATTACGGCCGTTTTTTGGCTGCGGCTAAACTTCGGTACTCCAATGTGGTGGTGATAAACTTAAATTCACGAAGAAATGGTCGGGGAAAGAGGATTCGAACCTCCGGCCCCTGCCTCCCGAAGACAGTGCTCTACCAGGCTGAGCTATTCCCCGACCGATCTTGCCTGCGGCGAACCACAGGCGAGGCAGACGCGGGCCAATAGCGACCACATGGCAGGCTGGCAAGCGCCACCTTCGGTAATTGTGCAAGGCTTGCGACTGGGCTTGCGGCTGGGGCTTTCTTTGGCCGCACGGTTGCCGCTGTGCCGCCCGCGATGGTAGCCACGGACCATGCTGCAAGACTCATCGCCCGCGCGCCATTACGAATGGCAATATCTCGATCTGATGCGCCATATCTGGCAGCGCGGTGACCAGCGGATGGACCGCACCGGCGTGGGCACGCGATCGGTGTTCGGGGTGCAATTGCGGTTTGACCTGGCGGATGAGCAGGTGCCGCTGCTGACCACCAAGCGCGTGTTCTGGAAAGCCGCCGCGCGCGAGATGCTGTGGTTCCTCACCGGCAATACCAACATCCGCCCGCTGCTGGCCGAAGGGGTGACGATCTGGAGCGACTGGCCGCTGGCCAAGTATCGCAAGGCCAGCGGGCAGGACGTAAGCCAAGCCGATTTCGAAGCGCGAATCGTGGCTGATGAGGCCTTTGCCGCGCAATGGGGCGATCTGGGGCCAGTCTACGGCAAGCAGTGGGTCAACTGGGACACGTACGAATACGGGCCGGACGGCAAGTATACCAAGGGCCCCGGCATCAACCAGGTGGCGCAAGTCGTTGCCAGCCTGCGCGCCAATCCGGGCGGCCGCCGCCACATCATCGAAGGTTGGAACGTGGCTGAGCTGGACCGCATGGCCCTGCCGCCGTGCCACAAAACCTATCAGTTCCACGTTTCGGGCGAAGGAGCGGAAGCGCGGCTCAATTGCCTGTTGTACCAGCGCAGTTGCGATGTGGCGCTGGGCCTGCCGTTCAACCTGTTCGGCGCGGCGCTGCTGGCGCGGATGATCGCGCAGCAGGCTGGCCTGCAACCCGGTGAGCTGGTGTGGTCTGGCGGAGATGTGCACTTGTACCTGAATCATGCCGATCTGGTGGAGGAGCAGCTGTCACGCGCTCCCGCAGGCACGCCGCGGCTGGCGATCACGCGGCAGCCGGATTCGATCTTCGACTACCGGTTCGATGATTTCGCGGTGCGCGATTATGCACCGCAAGGAGCCATCCGCGCGCCCGTGGCGGTGTGACGGGATCGGGCTGAAAAGCTTTTTCCCAACCTGCCGATCACGCGGTTGACAGCCTTTTATCGCTGCCCTAGAGGCCCGTCTCCCAAGCGGTGCTATCGCAAATATACGCGGGTGTA
>JAZKFK010000259.1:0-7989 GCA_040386475.1 Pseudomonadota bacterium
TGATGGACATCGAAGGCTGGTTCGGCACCACGCAGGAGTGCATCGATGCCGCCTGTACCGGGCGCTGGAACGGGAGGTTGAACTGATGGCAACCGTGGAATTGCGCGCACCCGACATCGTTATTCGCGGCCGCAAGGTTGTTGGCGGCGTTGCGGAAGGCGAGGCGCTGGTGACCAGCCAGACCATCTCCGGCTGGGGCGGGATCAATTCCATGACCGGCACAGTGATCGAGAACCATCACGAGCTGAAAGGCGTCTCCTTCGCGGGCAAGGTGCTGGTGTTTCCCGGCGCCAAGGGTTCCAGCGGCTGGTCCGGCGCATTTCATACCACGCGCCTGACCGGCAATGCCCCGCTGGCCATGTTGTTCAACGTCACCACTACCAAGGCAGCACTGGGCGCAGTAGTGATGCGCATACCGACGATGACCGATTTTGACGCCGACCCGCTGGACCTGATTGCCACCGGCGACCGGGTGCGGGTGGACGCCGATGCGGGTGAAATTCATATCTGGAAGGCCGACAAGTGAGCGACGACAGCAAAGGTACCCCCAATTCCGGCGGCGTGAAGATGGCCCGCGTGGAAGGCCACAGCGAGGAACGGTTCCTCGGCTCCGACGTGTTCGAGAGCAACCAGCGCAACCTGCCGCCTTCAAATGGTACCGGCACGGTGCGCGAAGAAGCGCGCGATATTGCCGTTTATCACGAGTGCGACGTGGCGGTGATCGGCGGCGGTCCGGCGGGTTGCGCGGCGGCCTGGGCAGCGGCGAAAGCAGGCGCGCGGGTGACGCTGGTGGAGCGCTACAATTGCCTGGGCGGGCTGTCCACCGGCGGGCTGGTGATGTGGATCGACCGCATGACCGACTGGCAGGGCAACCATGTGATCCAGGGCTTCGCGCGCCATTTCATCGAACGCATGCCGGCCGATGCCGTGGCCGGACCGCCGCGCGCCGACTGGGGCAGCCAGGACGTGGACAAGTTTGCCTATTGGCGCAACCGCACCACGGCGTTCCACGGCATCGTGCAATGGGCACCTACGATCGATCCTGAGCGGATGAAGTTGAACGCGCAGGAGATGCTGCTGGAAGCGGGCGTGCGGATCGTCTTCCACGCTTTTGCCGCCCGGCCACTGGTGGAAGATGGCGCGGCCAGGGGCGTGATCTTTGAAAGCAAGATGGGCCGCCACGCGCTGCTGGCCAAGGTGGTGGTGGATACCACTGGCGATGGCGACATGTTTGCCCGCGCAGGCGCCGCGTTCGATACCGATATCGAGGAAGGCGACGTCCACCACTCGATGAACACCGGCTGGGTGTTGGGCGGCGTCAACATGGACCGCTGGATCGACTGGAAGACGCAGTACCCCGAGCAACTGGCCCAGTTGATGGAGCGTGGGCGCGAGGAACTGGGGTATTTCCAGACACCTTATGTCAGCTGGCGGCCGGACATTGCGCTGTTCCTGGGGCCGCGCCAGTCTGGCCTGTCGGCGCTGGATGTGGATGACATGACCGAGGTGGAGATCCGCAGCCACCGGCTGATGGAAGGGCACTGCCAGTTCTTCCGCAAGCACGCTCCCGGCTTCGAGCACGTCTACAGTCTGCAAAGCGCACAGCAGCTGGGCGTGCGCCACACGCGGCGGCTGGCGGGCGTTGGGCGGATCGAACGCAAGGACTGGCCGCTGGGCTTGGCGCGGGTGGACGAGGTGGGCATATCGCCCTCGATCAGCCCCAAGTTCCCGGTGATCAGCGTGCCTTACGGTTCGCTGGTGCCGCGCGCGCTGGATGGCCTGCTGGTGGGCGGGCGGCACATCAGCTGCGATGCCAATTCGCACGGATTCATGCGCGAGATTCCGCAATGCTGGCTGACCGGCCATGCCGCGGGCGTGGGTGCGGCACTGGCGGTCAACCAAGGCGTGCAGCCGCGCGCGGTGCCGGTGGCGGACATCCGCAAGGTGCTGCGTGAACAAGGCGCACATCTCGGCGATGATGTGGCGGCAAGCGCGATCGCAGGTGAGCAAGTTCCCGCCGAATAGCTTGGCGATGATCGACACTGCGCAAGCGCGCGCCGCGCTGCTGGTGCTGGCGGCATCGCTATCGATCAACGTGGGCGCGGCGGTGGGCAAGGACCTGTTCGGCGCGGTGGGTGCAGAAGGCGTTGCGGCCCTGCGCTGCGGAATCGCGGCGCTGGTGTTGTGGGCGCTGGTGCGACCGTGGCGCGGAGCCGCCCTGCCGCGCGCCAAGCTGGGTTGGCTGGCAGCTTACGGCACCACGCTGGGGGCGATGAACCTCTGCATCTACCTCGCGTTTGTCTACCTGCCGATCGGGCTGGCGGTGGCGATCGAGATAACCGGTCCGCTGCTGCTGGTGCTGCTGCTGTCGCGCAACTTGCGGGACTTCGTATGGCTGGCACTGGCGGCGGGCGGCTTGGCGCTGCTGCTGCCGTGGAGGGTGGATTACGAGCAGATAGACCTGCGGGGAGTGCTGTTCGCCAGTCTCGCGGGACTGTGCTGGGCGCTTTACATTATGCTGGGAAAGCGGGTGGCGGGCGTGGGTGCCTCGCGGGCGGTGGCAATCGGCATGGCCTTTGCCTGCGTGGTGACCGTGCCGCTGGGCATCCTGCGCGCGGGGTCGGAACTGCTGGCTGCGCCGGTGCTGCTGACCGGACTGGGTGTGGCGCTGCTTTCCAGCACCGTGCCTTATGTGCTGGAAATGAAGGCGCTTTCCAGCCTTTCCGGCAAGGTTTTTGGCCTTGTCACCGCCAGCGCCCCGGCGCTCGCCGCGTTGGCCGCGTTCATGGTGCTGGGCGAGCGGCTGACGGGTCAGCAATGGCTGGCGGTGGCGCTGGTGATGGCCGCCAGCGCGGGCTGTGCGCTGACCATACGGCCCACCGCTCCACCCTTGCCCGATGCCTGACAAGAAAAAGGGTGCGGAAAGCCAAAGCCTTCCGCACCCAATTCTGTGCCGTGAGGCGAACCGCTGTTAGGCGTTCGCGAGGTTCACGGCCGAGGTCTTCCCGCGCTGATCCTTTTCAAGATCGTACGATACGCGCTGGTCCTTATCCAGGGTGCGCATGCCGGCACGTTCCACGGCCGAGATGTGCACGAATGCATCATCGCCGCCGCCTTCAGGCGCAATAAAGCCGAAGCCCTTGTCAGGGTTGAAGAATTTTACGGTTCCGATGGTCATAAGGGGTATCCTTTGTCCGATGTATGACGGGCATGCCCCAACAGCGGGGCATCCCGGCTTTGAGAGGCTAGAAATGGACAAGGAGGAGGTTTGAGGCTACCCGATATCCGTCGCATGCGACGTAAGCGGAACCTATATGGGCCTGAGGGCAGCCTATTGCAATGCTAAGCCGCCAGAAACGCCCGCAACATCGTTTCGGTCTCGTCAGGGTCGTCGCGATAACTGCCGTGGCCGCAGTGTTCGAACACGCGCAGTGCAGCGTTGTCGCCGATGGCGGCGGCCAGTTCCTCGCCGCAGACGACAGGCGTGATCGGGTCCTGCCCGCAAGCGACCACCAGCACCGGACAAGTGATGGCGGCCAGCGATGGGCGCAGGTCCATGTCGCGCAGTTCGCCTGCAAAGAAGTGCACCGTCACCTCGCGCTTGCGGATAGAGCGTTTCATCGCCTCGGCCGCTTCGGGCGAGGGGGCGGAATTGTACAGCGGCAGGCACACCCGCTCATAATGGGCGAAAGTCTCGGCGCTGGGCTGATCGAAATTGGCCTGCGCCACGGCCACCGCCTGATCGCCGCCAAGCCGGGCGAAAGTCTCCAGCGTCACATCATACCGCATCCGCGCTGCCGTGCTGGAGAGGATCAGCTTCGATGGCCCATCAGGGTGCCGTGCGCCATAATGCATCGCCACCATGCCGCCGAACGACTGGCCCAGCACCACCGGACGGGTGATGCCCAGTGCGGTGCAGAAATCGGCGATGTCATCGGCCCAGCGGTCGAGAGTGAGGTCAGCCAGATCTCCGGTGGAGCGGCCGTTGCCGCGATGATCGAGGTAGACCACCTGGTGGGTATTGGCGAAGCGATCGAAATAGGGCCGCAGCGCCGAATGATCCCAGCCGGGGCCGCCGTGAAGCACGATGAAGCTGGGCTTCGCCGCCATCGCCGGGCCAGCCGGGGCAAGCTGGCTGCCCACCACGTCAAAGAAAATGCGCGCGCGCGGCAGGTCGACGAACATGGGGGCTCAGGTCTTCTCCGGCAGCAAGACCCCGCCCGTTTCCAGCCCGCGCACGGTCTTGCGGAAGGTATCGAGATAGCCGCTGGCGGGCACCACCATGCCGGGGCCGTTGCGCTGCGCCAGCTCCAGTTCGGTCAGAGCCACGCTGATGCCGCGGTTGGCCACGCTGATCGTCACCATGTCGCCATCGCGCACCTTGCCGATGGGGCCGCCGGTGGCGGCTTCGGGCGAAACTTCGGCCACCGTCAAACCCTTGAGGCACAGGCCGGACAGCTGCCCGTCAGTGACGAAGGCGGTGGTCTTGGCCAGGCCTGCCGCGTCCAATGCGAACAGCACCAGGCTGGCGCTGCCGCCCATCGCCGGGCCGCCTTTCAGCCCCTGGTTGCGGGCGATCACCACGTCTCCGGGCTGCACCACGCCGTCTTCGATCCCCTGCAGGCACTCGGCGCTGCTTTCGAATACGCGGGCCGGGCCGGTGAATTCTTCTGGTCGGCTGCCATCACGGATGCCCAGGCGGACCACCGCACTGTCTGCAAAATTGCCGTTGAGAATGGCGATGGCCGGGCCGGGGCCTACCGGATCGTCCACCGCATGAATCACGTCAGGGCCGGGGATCACGTATCCCGCGATGTTTTCACCCAGCGTCTTGCCGCTGCAGGTCATCACGCCGGTGTCGATCATCCCTTCCAGCCGCTTGAGCACGGCAATGGCGCCGCCGGCATCCTCGAACTCCTCGATCCGCACATGCCCGGTGGGACGCACGGCGGCCAGCACGGGAACCTCGCTCATTTCCTCCCACAGGGTGAAGATATCGAGGTCCAGCTCGGCCTCAACCGCAGTGGCCTGCAGGTGCTTGATGGCGTTGATACTCCCGCTGACCGCCAGCACCGTGGCGATGGCATTGCGGAAGGCGCCCTCGGTCAGGATCTGGCGGGGCTTGAGGTCTTCGGCCACCATCTCCACGATCCGCCGACCTGCCGCACGGGCGTTGGCCTGCATCTTGGGGCTGTTGCCGCGCACCGGCGCGTGGCCGGGCAGGGCCATGCCCAGCGCCTCGACCACGCAATGCATGGTATTGGCCGTGGCCATCCCGGCGCAGACGCCGGGGCCCATAATGGCGTTTTCGGCCATGTCGGCCACGGGGAACTTAGGCTGCTTGCCAAAGCGCACGCCGATCGAACCAGACCACACGTCTTCGACGTCGACGGGCTCGCCATCGATGCTGCCCGCCTGCTGGTAGCCGCCGATCACCAGGATGGTGGGAATGTTCAGCCGAGCAGCGGCCATCAGGTGCCCCGGCGGGGTCTTGTCGCAGCTGGTCAGGCAAATCATGCCATCCAGCATCGCGGCCTCCACCTGCACTTCGATATCGTTGGCGATGATGTCACGGCCGGCCAGGATATAGCTGCCGCTTTTCGCCGCGCCGGTGATGAAATCGGATGGTGCGGCGGTGCGCACTTCGAATGGAATACCGCCCGCCGCGCGGATTTCCTCCTTCACCAGCTTGGCAATGCCATCGAGGTGGGCATAGCAGATCGCCAGCTCGCTGGACGAATTGACCACCGCGATCTTGGGCTTGAGCATGTCCTCGGCCGACAGTCCCAATGCGCGCCAGTTGGCGCGGCGGCTGGGGCTGTTGGCGGCAAGCGAGCGGAGCGTGGTCATCTGATGTCCTATTCTGCAGGTTGAGGCGCTTGGGCGGCCAGCTTCTGGTCAGCCTCAAGCCGGCGCGCAAATACGGACAGCGCCATCAGGCCAATCACTACGCCAAGCAGGCACAGCCCGGTGAACAGGTAGCCGTCGAGCACTGCCTCCCGGCTGCCCAGGAACCACGCGGCCCCGATGTTGGGCGCGGCCACGGCGGCAAACTTGGCCATGAAGCTGGCCCAGCCACCGCCCGTGGCGCGCACGGCGCTGGGGTAATAGATGCTGGTGATCGAAATCACCGCTGCGTGGCCCGCGCCGATCGTGATCGCCCCGATCAGGATCACCGGGATGAAGAACGGGCCAGCCAGCAGCACGCCAGAGCCGATCAGGATTGCCAGCGGAATGCCCAGCAACGGCGCGGCCGCGATCCACGCCGGACCGCGCTTCTCGGTGAACACCAGCAACATCACGCCCGCGATCGCGCCTGCAATGCCGCCGATCGACGACAGGTTGTTGGCCATTTCGCGCGCGAAGCCCAGCTCCACCAGGAACAGCACGCCAAACGCGGACTTCAGGTAAATGGCAAAGCTGGAACAGAAATAGGTGAACCAGATCAGCGGAGTAATCCAGCGCAGCCAGCCGCGGAACAGTTCCACCAGCTTGGCCAGCGGATCCTGCTTGTCGCCGGTCTTGCCTTCGTCGGACAGGGTGAATGCGGTGTAGTGGTCCAGTTCGGCCGAAGGATCGAAACGCTTGAGCAGCGGCACGATCTGCTTGGCCGGCTTGCCCTTGGCCACCATCCAGCGGGCGCTTTCGGGCATGGTGAATAGCAGCACCAGCGCCAGCACGCCGGTAGCAGCGCCACACACGAAAAACACCATGTGCCAGCTTGGCGGCGGCAGGAACGCAGGCAGGGTGCCGGCGGCATACATCGCGGCATAGGGATATTCTGGCGAAGCGAAGAAGTTGGTCACTTGCCCGGCCGCTGCGCCGCCCACCGAAAAGCCCAGCATGATGATGGTCACCGCGCGCGCCTTTGAGCCCTTGGGCATGCTTTCGATATTGATCGACCACGCGGGCGCCAGCAGGCCGCCAATGGCCAGGCCACCCAGGAACCGCAGCACGATCAGCGGCCACGGGCCGTCGGCAAAGCCGGTGACGAAGGTGAGCATGGCCGACAGCAGTGTGCACCAGATGATCACCGGGCGCCGCCCGACGATATCGGCGATATAGCTGCCCGCCAGCGAACCGACCATCTGCCCCAGGAAGGCCGCCGAGCTGACCAGCCCGATCATGGTGGAGTTGAGCGCCATTTCCTCTTCCAGGTATGGCAGCGTGAAAGTGACGAGCGAGAAATCCAGCCCGTCAAAGAAGGTCACCAGGCTGGAGATAAACAGCAGGTAATAGTGAAAGCTGGTCATCCCGCGCGCTTCGAGGAATTGCGCGACGTCGAGCCTATTGCTCGCAACAGTGGCCATGAGTGATCCTCTCTCCTTGATCGGCGGAGACGATAGAGTGGACTGCGGAGCCTGACTAGCGGCGATTTTGTGCCATTTCGTCACGCAGAGCCGCGCTTGCGGCGGTTTGGGTCCAGTCAAGATCGAGCAGGTAGCGATCCAGCGCGTCGCGCTCTGCAACCGGTGGGCGCGGGAACATGAACGGCAGGTCGCCGGTCAGGCGATAGCCGCCTTCGGGCACCGTCTGCACCAATTGCGCGCAGCCCGCCGCCGCCAGCTTGGAGCGCAGGCGCGAGACGTGCACCTCCACACTGTTGGTCTGCGGATCATGGCCCATGCGCCACACGTCCTCCAGCAATTGCTGCCGCGTCACCCGTTCACTCTTGCCCCAAGGCAGCCGCATGGCACAGGTTATCGGTGGCGAAGGCAACCCCGTAGAACCACAGGTGCCACCACTTGGCGCCTGCAGTCCTTCCACGCTTTGTTGTGCGGAGTGCCTTCTCCCGCCCGTGCGGCTCCTCTCTGCCTCCGCGCGATCAGGCGGCGGAGGAATTGACGCCCATGCTTTGCAGGTAGCGTTTGATGTTGCGTGCTGCCTGGCGCAGCCGTTGTTCGTTTTCGACCATGGCGATGCGGACAAAGCCTTCGCCGTCCTCGCCATAGCCAACGCCCGGCGCCACGGCGACTTCGGCATGGGTCA
>JAZKFK010000260.1:0-21015 GCA_040386475.1 Pseudomonadota bacterium
GCGCGGGCACCGGCATCACCCACGCCGAATACAACCTGGAGGACGAGGAGCTGCTCAGCTTCCAGCTGTGGATCATGTCCGATCGCCCGGGCATCGCTCCGCGCTGGGGTGACAAGGAGTTCCCGCAAGGTGCGCGTGACGGTCGCTTCGTGGTGCTGGCCAGCGGGCGTGACGAGGCCGAGGATGCCGATGCGCTGCGCATCAACAGTGATGCGCGGGTGCTCGGGGCCACGGTCAAGGCGGGTGAGACGGTCAGTTATGATCTCGGCGGGCGCAAGGGCTACCTCGTCCCCGCGACAGGTAAGGTCAGAGTGGGCGGTCAGGAAGCCAATGCCCGCGACGGTGTGGCCATCGCCGATGTCGCCGTGCTGGAAGTGACCGCGCTGGAGGATGCCGAACTGGTGCTGGTGGACAGCTGACGGCAGCGCCGGGTTCGCGTCAGGCGTGAACCCGGCGTACGTTGCGGGCGATCTCGCCAAGATGCTTGTCCCAGGTGCCGCAGCATCCGCCGAAGATGTCCAAATGCGGAAAGCGGCGGGCGATGCTGCCCATTCGCTGGCCCAGATCGACCGGATCGCCTTCTTCCAGATGGCCGATCGAGCATAGCTCGATCTTATCCTTTGCGCTGGCGTTGGGACGCAGGCTGCGCACCCGCTTGATCCAGTCGCTCACCACCATGGCGGGTTCGAATTCCACCGGGTGCGAACAGTTGATGCCGTAGTAATCTGGCCGGGCATCCCCGGCCAGATCGTCGACAGTCTCGACCGCCTCGCGCAAGGTGGCGCCAGATTTGAGGCGGTGATCGGCGCCCAGCATGAACGAAATGCCCAACGGCACCCCGATGTGCGCGGCAGCGCGGCTTACGCCGAGTGCTTCAGGGATGGTGTTGAAGGTGGCGGCACAAACGAAATCCACCCCAGCGCGCTTCAGCACTTCAAGCTGGAAGGCGTGATAGTCCTCTGCCTCTTCGACAGTGATCGTGCGATTGAGCGAATAGGCATCGCCGCGTGGTCCCACTTGTCCGCCGATCAGGATTTCGTTCACTTGGCCCTGGTACGGCCGGGCAACGTCACGCAGGAACTGGATATTGCGCTCCAGCGCCTCGGCCAGACCCGCGCGCGAATAGCCCAGCTTGTCGCCCCAATCTGGACTCCCGCGATAATCGAGGCCGGAAATCATCGCCGCAAAGCCATGCTCTGCTGCTGTATCCAGCACGCGGGCATACATGGCTGTGAGATCGGCCATGGCCACGGGATTGTCGAGCAGCGGATACATGGCGAATTCGGGCAAGTCGTACCCGTGGCGATATTGCGCTTCGGTCTCCTGCCCGCCCTCGGTCAGATAGAAGACGCCTTCGCGCTGTGCCGCAAATCCTGCCATGGTCATGCTCCCGCGAGCGATCGGGGAGCCTTACCCGATTACGGCAGGCTGGCAAAGTGCCGGTGCTATTCGTGCCGCAGCGCCTCGATCGGGTCCAGCTGGCTGGCGCGACGGGCCGGGAAATAGCCGAACACGATCCCGATCAGCGCCGAGACCACGAAGCTGAGCACGTTGATCGCGGGATCGAAGATGAACGCGAACCCCAGCGCGCCCGCAAGGCCATAGCTTAAGCCAAAGCCCAGCAGGATACCCATCAGCCCGCCAAAACAGCACAGCACCACGGCTTCGGTCAGGAATTGCAGCTGAACTTCCCGCGCCAGCGCGCCAATGGCCAGCCGGATACCGATTTCGCGCGTGCGTTCGGTCACGCTGACCAGCATGATGTTCATGATGCCTACGCCGCCCACCACCAGGCTGATCGCGGCAATGGCGGCCACCATCACGGTCATGGTGCCTACGGTGGCCTGCACGGTTTCGTTGATCTGCGCGGTGTCGACGATATCGAAGTCGTTCGCCTGGCCTTCCAGCAGCACGCGCCGCTCGCGCATCAGGTCGACCAGCGCATTGGTCATCGTGACGCTGTCATAAGCGGCGTCATAGCTGATCGCCATGTAGCCGATGTTGTCATCGCCGGTGAAGCGGCGCTGGACATTGGTCAGCGGCATCAGCACCGAGTTGTCGTCATCGCCATTGCCGCCCACGCTGCCGCGCGTGGCGAACACGCCGATGACCTGGCAATCGACATTGTTCAGCCGCAGTCGCTCGCCGACGGGGCTCTGGTTGGGCAGGAAGATCTCGTCCTGCACGGTGGGGCCGATAATGCAGACGTTAGCGCCCGATTCCATCTCGGCATCGGTGAAGCGGCGGCCCTCGTCGATCTCGATCCCGCGCGCGTCGAGGAACTCGTTGTTGACCCCTTCGACCTTGCTGTCCCAGTCCTGTCCGTTGTGGATCGCGCTGACGCTGGCTTCCACTTGCCCGGCAACCGACTTCACCCCGGCGATCTGCTCGCGCACGGACACCACGTCGCGTTCGTCGAACGGGCGGAACTGGCCGCGGTCGCCTTCGATCGGGAAGACGAAGAACACGTTGGATCCCAGTGAACTGATCTGGTCGCTGATATCGGCGGTTACGCTGCGGCCCAGCGACACCATGGTGATCACCGCCGCCACGCCGATGATGATGCCCAGCGTGGTCAGGAAGCTGCGCATGATGTGGCGGCGAATTTCGCGTAAGGCGAGGAGGAGCGAGGTGCCGAGCATCAGCCGGGATGGCCCATCAGAAATGAACGGTCGCTGCGTTCGATGCTTTCCACCAGCCCGTCCTTGAAGTGGACGATGGTCTTGGCAAAGGCGGCCATTTCCGGTTCGTGCGTTACCATCAGGATGGTGATGCCCTGCTCGTTCAGCTCGGCGAGGAACTTCATGATCTCAATCGAACGTTCGGAATCGAGGTTGCCGGTCGGCTCGTCCGCCAGCAGCACTTCTGGATCGGTGACCAGGGCGCGGGCGATGGCCACGCGCTGTTGCTGGCCGCCGGACAATTCGGCCGGGGTATGGTCGGCCCACGGCGCCAGGCCCACCCGGTCCAGCGCGCGCAGGGCGGCCGCGCGCCGCGCTGCCTTGCCGGTGCCGCGATAGATCAGCGGCAATTCCACGTTCTCCACCGCGGTGGTGCGGGCAAGCAGGTTGAAGCCTTGGAACACGAAGCCCAGGTAACGCCGCCGCAGCAGGCTGCGCTGATCCTTGCTGAGCGACTGGACCTCCTGCCCCAGGAAGCGGAACACGCCGGCAGTCGGCTGGTCAAGGCAGCCCAGGATGTTCATCGTGGTGGATTTGCCCGAGCCGGACGGACCCATCACAGCAACAAAATCGCCGCGCCCGATCGACAGGTTTACGCCCTTCAGCGCCTGGAACGCAGCGTCGCCAGTGCCGAAGGTCTTGGTGATCCCGACCAGTTCGATGAGGGGGCCATCAGCCATGAGCTGCGCTTTACTCCTCGTCAGCCGACTTGATTGCGGTGACGACTTTCATGCCCGGTTCCAGGTCCTTGGAGGTGACGATGGTGAAGCGCCCATCGGACAGGCCGGTGGTGACCATGATCTCGCGCAGTTCGTTGTCGGCGCCCAGCACATAGACCGTCTGTCGGCTGCCGGCGTTGATGGTGGCGCGTTCTTCCTCACGCTCTAGGCCGAACTCCTCGCCCGGACCACCGCCCACCTGGATGCCGCCCTCTTCCTCTTCCGGGGGCTCGAACCGCAGGGCACCATTGGGCACGACCATCTGGTTGGCGGTGCGCTGGGTTTCGATGGTGGCCGAAGCGGTCATGCCGGGGCGCAGCAGCCCTTCGCCATTGGCCACGGTCAGCCGCGCCTCGTATTCCACCACGGCGTTGTTGCTGGTGCTGGCGGTTGTGCTGGCGGTGGAGATATTGCCGCTGGCCAGGTCAATCCGCTCCACCCGTGCCGGAAAGCGGCGGCCGGGATAGGCATCCACGGTGAAGGTGGCAGCCTGCCCGGCACTCACCTGGCCGACGTCGGCCTCGTCCACTTTCACGCGCAGCTGCATGACTGACAAATCCTCGGCCAGCACGAACAGCGTGGGGGTGTTGAAGCTGGCGGCCACGGTCTGCCCCGGTTCCACCTGGCGGGCCAGTACCACGCCTGAAACGGGGCTGCGGATCACCGCACGGTCACGCTGGGTCAGCGCGGAATTGAGCGCGGCCTGCGCGGATGTGACGTTGGCCTGCGCCGAAACCAGCGCTGCCCGGTCACGCCGCACTGCGCCTTCAGCGGCAGCCAGTTCCTGCGCCGAGGGTACGCGGCCGCCCGACAGACGGTGCACTTCCTGCAAGCGGCCCAGTTGCGCCACATCGACATCCAGCGTGGCGCGCGCCTGTTCCACCGCCGCGCGCGCGGCACCCAGCGAAGCGCGGCCTTGCGTGATCTGGTCATCGATCAGATCGGTGTTGATCCGCGCCAGCACTTGGCCGCGCACCACCCGGTCGTTCACATCGACCAGGATGGCATCGATCTTGCCCGAGGTTTCCGAACCGACATCGACCTGGTTGGTCGGGCGCAGGTTGCCGGTGGCGGTGACGACCAGATCAAGGCTGCGGGTGGCCACGTCTTCGGTGATATACTCCACCTGATCTTCCTCGCGGCCCCAGATTGCCCAGGCAATCACGGCCAGCAGCAGGATCAGCGCGGGGATCCACACAACTTTCCGCTTCCAGAACGGCTTGGCATCGGCGCCGAGAAAATCCTCGAGGTCTTGCGGAGTGGTGGCGGTGGTCTGGTTCATCACGGGGTCCTGTCATCGGCAGGAGGGGAGGCGGGACTGGCGGCAAGATCGGCCGAATAGGCTTGGCTGTCCCATCCGCCGCCCAGCGCCTGGGTCAACCGCACGAAGGCAGCGGCGCGATCGGCCTGCGCGCTGACCGCCGAGTTACGGGCCGAGAGCAACTGGTTCTCTACCGACAGCAACGTGCGAAAATCGATCAGCCCGGCCTGGTACTGGCTGCGGGCGAGGAGGGCGGAATTGCTGGCGGCATCTACCGCCTCTGCCGTCAGGTCCACGCGGGCGGCGGCGCTGCGCTGGTCCACGGCGGCGGTTTCCACCTCCTCCAGCGCTTGCAGGATCGCTTGTTCCCAGGCGGCTTGCGCGCCGCGCACATTAGCCTCGGCTCCATCGATCTGCGCGCTGGTGCGCCCGCCATAGAACAAGAGCTGGGTGACCCCGGCAAAGACATTGGCGGTGATCAGGTCAAACAGGTTGCCGATCCCCAGTGCCGAGGTGCCAAGGCTGCCGGTGAGCCGCAAGGATGGCAGCAATTGTGCGCGGGCCACGCCCACCCGGGCAGCAGCGCCGATCAGGCTGGCTTCGGCCCCGCGCACATCGGGACGGCGACGCAGGACATCGGCTGGCGCTTCCCACCCGGTGAGCGAGGCGGGGTTGGGTACTTGTCCCGCATCGGCCAGCGCGGCCAGCACGCGGCCCGGCGGTTCACCCGCCAGCGTGGACAAGGCATTGGCCGTGGCCGCCAGGCTGCTCTCCAGTTGCGGGATCGTCGCGGCGGTTTGCGCCCGCTGGGTGCGCGCCTGCTCCACATCGAGGCTGTCGACGAGACCCGCCTGGTTGCGCCAGCGGGCGATCTGCAGGTTGTCTTCCTGAAACTGCAAGGTGGAACGAGCAATGTCCAGCTGCAGGGCAATGGCGCGGGCCTGGATGGTCGAGATCGCCACTTGCCCCACGATGGCGCGTTGCAGGTCGGCCAGCGAATAGCCTGCGGCGGCAAGGTCAGCCTGCGAAGCGGCGACATCGTTGCTTAGCCGGCCGAACAGGTCAGCCTCCCACTGCGCGTCGGCCCCCAGGGAGAACGAGAACTGGTCCGGATTGCCGCTGCCCAGATCGCGGCCCGATCCGGCGCTGCCAGTGATGGTGGGCAGGTAGCCCGCGCGAGCGGAGCGCAACTGGCTGCGCGCCAGGTCCAGCCGGGCCGCGCTTTGTGCCAGGTTGCGGTTGTTGGCCACCGCCTGCTCCACCAGTTCGGTCAGCAGGGGATCGCCCAGCAGGGTCCAGTATTCGGCAATGTCCACGCTGATAGGCGCGGGATCACTCTCGGCCCAATCGGCGGGGACGGGCAGGGAGGTTTGCGGCACTGCAAGCTGCGGCTGGGAGCAGCCAGCCAGTGCGAGCGCTACCATCACCAGCGCCGATGTGCGGATCATCATGCCGGAAACCGCCTGCACACCAAATCCCCCCGAACCGCCATCCCGCATTTGCGCCTAGACGCCGCCGATGCTTGCGCCAACTGCCTGCTTGTAAGAAAGGGTAACAGTGTATTCCCCTGCCTTATCCACCGAACATTGTAGATAATGAAACTTATTCGTTCCGAAAACTGTGTCCGGCTCGCCCGATCCTGGCAGCGCCATTTGCTGGCAATGATCCTTGGGTTGACCACCCTGTTCGTCTCCATGTCCGCCGCTGCCCACCCGGCGCCGTTCAGTTACCTCGACTTGCGGTTGAAACCCGCTTCAATCGACGGCACCTTGACCGTGCACGTGATCGACCTGGCGCATGAACTGGCAATTGACCAACCGGCGACTTTGCTCGACGAAGGTGTGTTAGAGCAGCAATACGGCCAAATCCAGCGGATATTATCCGGACGAATGCGTATCGGCGCAGGCGATCTGCCACCGGTTGAATGGGGCGCAGTCACGCCAGTACCAGGCGATCGAGCGGTGCGCATGGCCTTCACCGTTCCCGCCGCGCCTCCTGCGGCGCTGGCGCTGGACGCGCGGCTGTTCGCCTACGATCCGCTGCACCAGACCTTCGTCAACGTCTACGAAGGCCAGGAACTGGTCCAGCAATGGATCCTGTCGGACGGCGATACCCGGCGCACGCATTATGCCGGCACGGCGGCGGGGGCGCTGGCGGTGCTGGGCACGTTCATTCCATCCGGCGTGCATCACATCCTGATCGGGCCGGACCACATCCTGTTCATTATCGCGCTGATCCTGCTGGGCGGCACGTGGCGGCGGCTGGCACTGATCGTCACCGCCTTCACCCTCGGCCATTCGGTAACGCTGAGCCTGGCCGCGCTGGACATTGTCATGATCCCCGCATCAGTGATCGAGCCACTGATCGCGCTGTCGATCGTGGTGGTGGCGGTGGACAACCTGCTGCGCGGCGCAGGGCCGCAGCAAGGGAGAGACCTGCGCGCGGCCATGGCCTTTACCTTCGGGCTGATCCACGGCTTTGGCTTTGCCTATGTGCTCAAGCAGTTCGGCCTGCCGGAAGGGCAGCTGGCGTTGTCGTTGCTGGGCTTCAACGTGGGGGTGGAGATCGGCCAGTTGCTGATCGTGGTCGTGGTGGCGACCCTGCTGGACCAGGTGCGCCGCCGCAGGCCACCACTGGCGCGACAGATCGCGACAATCGGTTCGCTTGCCGTGGCGGCGGCAGGTGCCTATTGGTTCGTGGACAGAGTCATTCTGACGGGAGCAGGATCATGATCAGGTATGCGGTGCTTGGCACCTTGGTAGCAGGCGGCTTGGTGACAGTGGCGGTAACCGCCCAGGGCCTGCCGGGAATGACCGCCATCGAACAGGTCAACGGCAACGTCTACAAGGTGTTCGGCGCAGGCGGCAACACCACGGTGTTCGTGCGCAGCACTGATGTGGTGCTGGTGGATACCAAGCTGCCCAACAGCGGCGAGGGCATCCTGGCCGAGGTTCGCAAGGTGACCGACAAGCCCGTGGGCGTGATCATCAACACCCATTCGCATCCCGATCACACGGGGTCCAACAACCAGCTGCGCGAAATGCAGGCCAGCAATCCGATCCAGGTGGTCGCTCACGCCAACAGCAAGGCGCGGATGGAAGCCGCCGGCGGCCCGTTCGGCGTCAGCCCGGTCAACACCAGCTTCACCACCAGCATGACGCTGGGTGAGGGCGCGGACGAGGTGAAGCTCTATCACTTCGGCGCCGGCCACACCGATGGCGATGCCTTCGTGGTTTTCCCCGCCGCGCGTACCATGGCTGCGGGCGACATCTACGCCTGGCACATGAGCCCGCTGATCGATCCCGGCTCCGGCGGCTCGATGTTGGCCACCCCCACCACGCTGGCGCGCGCCTATTACACCATCAGGGATGTGGATCACGTGATCCAGGGCCACGGCGGCGTGTCCACGTGGCAGGAATTCCGCAGCTACCTGCAGTTCAACCGTGCGCTGGTGGCGCAGGCTGAGGAGACCGCGCAGGCCGGTGGCACGCCTGAAGATGCGCTGGCCGAGCTGAACCGCAATCCCAGCTTTGCGATCTTCCTCGATCACAACATCAAGCCGGGCCTTGAATACGGCGGCACCCCGTGGAGCCGTGCGCTGATCAACCTGCGGGTGGTGTTCCAGGAACTGCGTGGCGAGACGCCCACGCTGATCATGAACCTGCCCCGCGAGGAGCAGTGAGCCCTGGCGCAAGCATACCTTGCGGATGATCGCGCAGCCTTGCGGGCGGCGTGTTCGCCCGGCACCGGGCTGTGCACCATCGTGGGGATCGAGGGCAGTTTCTCGCGTCGGTTGGGCGCGCAACTGGCCGTATCGCCCGATGGGACGGTAACCGGCAGTCTGGCCGACGGTTGTCTTGAACGGCAACTGGCGGCCGAAGTGCTGGCCGGGGGCGAGCGGCGGGTGATGCGCTTTGGCGCGGGCTCTCCGCTGATCGACTTTCGCCTGCCGTGCGGCAGTGGGCTGGATATCCTGATTGATCCCGCACCCGATACCGGCGCCTGTGCCGCCGCAGTTGCCGCGCTGGACCGACGCGAGCCAGCCAGGCTGACTTTGCCACTGGGACCGCTGTCCCACCGCAGCTACGTCCCCGCCTTGCGGCTGCTGCTGTTCGGCGAGGGGCCGGAGCTGGAGGCTCTGGCCATGCTGGGCCGCACTGCCGGGCTGGAGATCGCCACCTTTGCCAAGGATCACGGCGGACTCGCCTTGGGCAGCGCGCCACACGGCCTGGCGGTGGATCCGTGCAGCGCGGTGATCCTGCTGTTCCACGATCACGAGTGGGAGCAGGCAATCCTGCAATGGGCGCTGGCCACGCCGGCTTTCTTCATCGGCGCACAAGGCGGCCGGCCCGCGCGCGAAGAACGCGCCGCGCGGCTTTCCGCCGCCGGAGTTGATGCAGCGGACATCGCCCGCATCGCCAGCCCCATCGGTGTCATTCGCCACAGCCGCGAGCCGGTGGCGCTGGCGCTGTCGATCCTGGCCAGCGTGGTCGGCGCTTATGAGGCGATCCATCCACATGGCCACTCCTATGGCTGATCATGCCCCGCTGGTGGCAGTGCTGGCCGCAGGCGCGGGCACGCGGTTCGATCCGCACGCCTATGGAGCAAAGCTGGATGCCCTCCTGGCAGGGAAGCCGGTGGGGCAATGGGTGCTGGATGCCGTGATGGCGGCTGGCCTTGCGCCCGGCGTGATCGTGGTGGGGGGCGTTGCGCCGCAATTCGCGCGCACGAGCGGCTGGCCGCTGCTGGTGAATGATCGCGCGCACCTGGGGCTCGGCACCTCGCTGGCCATCTCCGCAGGGGCTGCCCTGGCGCAGGGGCGGGCGCTGCTTGTCTTGCTGGCGGATATGCCGCTGGTGGGCGCTGATCACCTGTCCGCAATGGCTGCCCACGCTTGTGCCGCTACGCTATACCCCACCGGCAAGGCCGGCGTGCCTGCGCTGATCGGCGCCGCATTGTTGCCGCAAGTTGCTATGCTGGCGGGCGATAGCGGAGCAGGCGCATTGCTGGGCGCATCCACGGATCTTTGCGCGATTATCCCGCCAGCCCATATGCTGATTGACATTGACCGAAGCGAAGACTTGCTGCGCGCTGCAAGCATGGTCAGCAAAGCGCAGCAGGCCTGAGGGGAACTACTGAAGGGATTGCAGGTTGACTGCATGGCCCTGAAAAAGGAAAAGTGCAGTGCAGCAATTTACCGAACAATTGCAACGCACGGTCGAGCGTGATGATCGTTCGGCATGATTTTGCAGTTCCGTTGCGCGACTACCACACACGAATTTGGCCGTGGGTGGCGAGAAGATTTGGCAATTGACCCAAGCCTTTGTTTCCAGATAAGATCGAATCACAAGATTACCAACCTTTCCGGAGACACGCGATATGACTGATACCATCAAGGCCTGGAATACCCCTGTGCTGGCGGATCTGAACAGCGATCTGGCCGACGTGCAGACCGCTGGCGGCCTTGCGGTCGACAGCGGCGTCAGCGAAACTTCGGGCGCTCCCGCGTAAAATGCTCGCCAATCCCTTCGCTGCCCTTGGGTGCGTCGACTGGTTTGGTTAGAGTGAAGTCAAGCCGCTTGGTCAGCCCCTGGGTTGGCCAAAGCGGCTTTTCTCCTTGAGTGACCGGGCTGGCTGTCCGGTTTTCTGGTGCGCGAAGTTCTGGTGCGCGAATCGGGTAGATCCGCTGACTTGGTTGAGTTGCATCCGAAATGCGGATCGACTCTTGGCGCCGATGCGGTTGGCGAATCCCGGCCCTGAGCAACTGGAAGAATTGCACATTCGCGCTTTTCTCCGGTTTTGCCAGCCGGGGATCTGGCTAAAGCCGTCAAATTAAGCGTAAATGCTCATTCGACCGCTCCGAGGCTTTGGACCACCTCAAAGCTTCTCTCGCTCGATGTCGGGCTGGTTCAAGTGCTGGGCGGTTCTGGCGGATCCGACAATTATTCTACCGGGTGGGCCCTCTGACACTTCCGCCAACCCACCGGCTTGATCGGAGCCATCCTGCCTGGTCAGGTGTGGCTGAACGCAGGCTCGCCGGCGCGTTTAACCCCGATGTTACAGATCAGTCCATCGCGCAGGGTATAGGTCACGTGCACCCGTACATCGATCCACTCGCCCTGTTTCAGCGCGCCAACCACGAAGTCCGGCGCATCGGCGATCGCGGTGAAGCGGCTGGTGCAATCGACAATCAGCCTCTCGTCGGTAGCGTCAAGGTCATGGATCGTCAGCGTCTCACGCACTGACTGGAACATGGCGGTGTAGAAATCGGCGATGCCCTGCGCACCCTCGATCCGGCCGACCGAGCTGAGCTCCAGCACCACGTCATCGGTATAGAACCGCCTGAACCGCGCCGCGTCTCCGGCGGAAAAGGCGGCGGCATAGGCATGGTAGGCAGCGATCTGGCCAAGGTGCCCGCCAAGCGGCGCAACTTTCGTTACCCCCTGCTCCGGCGGCCACGCCATCGTGGTCAACCTGGTTACCTTGCCTTCACCGTCAAGGTCATATCGAGCAAGGAATTTAACCGTTTTGGTGTCCCCCGGCATCATCGCGCCAAACGGGAAATCCGGTCGCGCAGCGTGGCAATGGAAGTCCATGTCGATATCGGCAAAGACTACGTCCGGTTCCTGCACATACCGCTGCAGGCGCGGACATTCCCGAACGCCGTCATGCGCCCAGGCGAGGAAATCCTTCATCCCCTGTTTGCCGCTGCGCACGCCGCTGCCGGAATGCATTTCGCACCCTTCGGCAAAGAACCGCTCCACCAGTGCATCATCGTCGCCGGTCAGGAAGCAGTCGAGGTAGGCGAGGTAGTCGAAGGTCATTCGGCTGGTTCCTGCACTCGCATCGGTTCGGAACCGGACAGCACCCGCAGTCCGAGCTTCGCAAACAGCGCGGCATCGCTGTCATCGCCCGCGTTGGGCGCAGTCAGCAGCTTGTCGCCGGTGAAGATGGAGTTCGCGCCCGCCAGGAAGCACAACGCCTGTGTCGCCTCGCTCATCGCCTCGCGTCCGGCTGACAGGCGCACCATGCTGCGCGGCATGGTGATCCGCGCCACGGCCACGGTGCGGACGAATTCGATATCGTCGATTTTCGCCAGCGGCGTATCGGCCAGCATGTCGCCCAGCACCGTGCCCTTCACCGGCACCAGTGCGTTCACCGGCACGCTTTCCGGATGCTGCGGCAAGGTCGCCAAGGTGTGGATGAAGCCAACCCGGTCGGCCCGCGTCTCGCCCATGCCGACGATCCCGCCCGAACAGACGTTGATCCCCGCGCCGCGCACAGTGGCCAGCGTGTCCAGCCGGTCAGCCATCGTGCGCGTGGAAATGACGCGCTCGTAATACTCAGGGCTGCTGTCGATGTTGTGGTTGTAATAGTCGAGGCCAGCCTCGGCCAGCATCGCCGCCTGCTTTGGCGTCAGCATCCCCAGCGTCATGCAGGTTTCCAGCCCCATCGCGCGCACGCCGGCCACGATCTGCACGATGGCGGGCATGTCGCGGTCCTTGGGGTTGCGCCAAGCGGCGCCCATGCAGAACCGCTGGCTGCCTGCATCCTTCGCCTGCGCGGCGGACTGGAGCACGGCCTGCACGTCCATCAGCCTGGTGGCTTCCACACCGCTATTGGCCGAGACTGACTGCGAGCAGTAGCCGCAATCCTCCGGGCACCCGCCGGTCTTAATGGAGAGCAGCGTGCACAGTTGCACTTCGTCCGCCGCGTGGGTGGCCCGGTGGACAGTGGCGGCGCGGAACACCAGTTCGGTAAACGGCAGGTCGAACAGCGCGGCGATCTCGTCGCGGGTCCAGTCGGTGCGGGGTTGGCTCACGTCAGCGTCCTTCAAACTGCGGCGCGCGCTTCTGGGCAAATGCGGTGACAGCCTCGCGGAAATCGCGGGTGCGGCCGGCAGCTGTCTGGTTGCGGTGTTCGATGTCGAGCATCTGGCTGAACGGCGTATCCAGCGCAGCGGCCATCTGCTGGCGGATCATGCCCAGTGCCAGCGTGGGACCGGCGGCGAGGCGGGCGGCAAGGGCTTGGGCTTCGGCCAGCACCAGATCGTCCTCCGCCACGCGGTTGATCAGGCCCATGGCCAGCGCCTGCTCGGCCATCACCTGTTCGCCCAGCAAGGCCAGTTCCATCGCCCGGGCGCGGCCCACGGCGCGGGCGACCACCCAGCTGGCCCCGGCGTCCGGCACCAGCCCAATGTTGGCAAAGGCGAGCATGAAATAGGCTGAGCGCGCGGCCACCACGATATCGCCACTAAGGGCAAAGCCCATGCCGGCGCCCACCGCCGGGCCGTTCACCGCCGTCACAAGCGGCACCGGCAGATCGGCCATGGCGCGGGCGAGCGGGTTGTAATGCGCATCGAGAATTGCGCCGAGGTCTGCGGGCATGCCCCCGTCAGCCGCAAGGTCCGCGCCGGACGAAAATGCGCGCCCTTCGCCGGTCAGCACCAGCGCCCGCGCACCGCTGGCGACCGCATCGGCCATACCTGCGCGCAGGGCATCGAGCATGGACGGCGTCAGCGCATTCAACCGCTCTGGCCGGTTAAGCGTGAGCGTAGTCACCGCCCGATCGGAGGCAATCGTGATATCAGGCATTGGCTTCTCTCCCGGCTGGGAGGCTTAGCCCAAACCGCAGGCCGCCACCAGTTCGCCGATGTTGGCGATGACCAGATCGGGCGTTTTTTCAGGCGGCTGGGCAGCCCATTCCGCAGCACTGGTACTGCCGCTGGTCACGGCAATACCGATGGCGCCCGATTGGTGGGCCATCAGGATTTCTGCCACGGCATCATCGCCCACCACGCCCACGTCCTCAACCGGAACGCCAAGTACTTCGGAGATCATGGCCATCGCGTGCATGCTGGGCTTGCCGGTCGGCTCCGGCTCTACGCCAGTGACGCGGGAAATCGCCCCGTTAATGGCACACGAATAGCCAAAGCTGCGGCCTTCCTTGGTGGCGAAGAACGGCACGTCCGAGGCCGATAGCAGCGCCGCGCCCGCCAGCACCCGCTCGCAGGCCAAGTGGATGTGGTCCATCACGCAATCAGGGTGCCATGCGACATAGACCGCGTCGCAATCCTCAGCCCGCGCTTCAGCGGGCGCGAAGGCGTTGACGCCCAGTTCGGCCAGCGCATCCACCACTCCGCGGTTGCCCAGCACCAGCACCTTTTCATAGCCGCGCGCCTGGATAACGCGGGCGGCGGCGGAGTTGGGGGTGAACAGCTTCTCATCCGGCACCGGCACGCCGACTGCGCGCAGTTTCGGACCTTGCACGCGGGCAGGGTAAGCGCTGCCGTTGGTCAGCGCCAGCCACGGGATGCCCAGCCGGTCCAGCTCGCCCAGCGCTTCCGCCGCACCGGCGATGGCGTCATAGTTGCCAAGGCTGCGGTTGGAGAGGATCAGCGTCCCGTCGAGGTCGAACATGAAGCCCTTGGGCTTACGCGTAAGGGTCATGCGGAAACTTCCAGTTTGAAATCGTCGCGTTCGATGGCGAAGGCATCGACACTGCGGTTGGCCAGCACGGTGCGGACCAGTTCCATCACCGCTACGGTATCGGGATCGTATTCGCGCGGCGCTGGCCCGGCTGCCTGCATGGCATCGACCAGATCGGTGGGCATGGTGGCGCGCAGCAGGAATTCCTCGTCCGACAGGTTTTCACCGATGCGGCCGCGCAGAGTCTTCAGGTCGGCCATGCCAGTTTCGGCCTGCAGTTCCTTCGTGCGGGGATTGGCCATTATGCGGTCCATCACATCCGGATTGACCGGCGCATTGGGGCGCCCGAACTTGCCGATGGCAAAGCGGATGATCTCGTCCGGGATTACCTCCCAGCGGCCTTTGCCGGTGACGTTCATCACTGCCTGCGTCTGTAGCATCTGGGCGAAAGGCGTCATTACGATGGGCCAGCCCAGTTCCTCGCGCACGCGGCCCAGTTCTTCCACCACGGCGCCTTCCAGGTGCGGCACGCGCTGGTCAGCCAGGTGGCGGCGCATGGTGCCGACCATGCCGCCGGGCAGGTTGTGGTGGAAATAGGCGGCATCAAAGGCCATTGGTGCGCCGGTGGGCAGGCCTTCGGCCTCAGCCATCGCGGTCCAGAAATCAGCCACTTCCTGGGCCGCTTCATCGTCAATATCGACCGTGTGCCCCGCTGCGCGCAGGTTGGCGATCATGCGCATGATCGGCGGGTTCGATGTGCCATCAGCCGCGCCGCCACTGGCGCATTGCACCGCGCCCACGCCAAGGTCCGCCGCTTCGAGGCAGGCGGGTTCGGCAAGGCCGATGGTGCAGTGGTTATGCAGCTCCAGCTCCTTGTCGCCGATTTCGGCCAGGATCGCGGGGATCAGCGTGCCGGCGCGCTTGGGGGTCAGCAAGCCGCCGGGGTCCTTGATGTACAGCGCATCGATATCGGGGCTGGCCGCCATCAGTTTGGCGGCGGCGGCATAATGCGCATCATCGTGGATCGGGCTGATCGAGAACACCAGCGCGCCCACCACCTGCTCACCGCCCGAACGCTTGACCAGCCGCGCCACGTCGACGTTGGACTGCGCGTCGTTCATCGGATCGGCCAGCGCGAACCGGCGGATGCCGTTGGTGGCCAGCGTGCGGAAAGCCAGCTCCATGAAATCGGGGGTGGCGGTTTCCCAGGCGATGAAGCGGAAGCCGGTGGAGAGGAACTGCAGCGGCGTGGTCTTGCAGATCGCCGCCATCGACCGGATCCGTTCCCACGGATCCTCCTGCTTGAAGCGCACGGCCACGCCCATGTGGGTAGAGGTGGTGAAATCGATCGCCTTGTAGCCCGCGCGCTCCATCGCCGGGGCCACGGTCAGCGTCTTGGCGGTATCCACGCCCAGCGCGCCCCACAGGCACTGGTTGCCATCGCGCAAGCTGGTTTCGACAATGCGGATTGCGGCCATGTCAGGACACCTTCACGCGGATCAGGGCCTGGCCCTGTTCCACGGCTTTGCCGTTGACCGCCAGCTTGGCGGTGACCACGCCGGCCACGCCCGCGCGGATCGGGTTCATCAGCTTCATCACCTCGATAATGCCGATGGTGGTGTCCGGCCCCACGGTATCGCCCACCTCCACGAACGCGGGTTCGCCCGGGCGGGGGGTTTCGTAGAAATTGCCCAGCAGCGGGGCGGGGACGTCCACTTCGCCAGCGGCGGCGGCATTGGCCGGGGCAGCAGGCGAGGGCAGCGCGGCTGGCGCGGGAGCAGGGACGTAATCCTCCGGCTCGTCACGCGGCGCCCAGCCGCCCCCGGAACCGCCACGCCGGATGCGCAGCTTGAATTCGCCCATCTGCAAGTCGAGGCTGCCAAACTGGCTCTCGTCGAGCAGCTTGGTAATCTCGGCAATATCCTTCAGCGACAGGCGCTTCACCGGCGACCTCCGAAAATGTTCATCACATGCGCCATCGGATTGGCTACCGGAGCGGTCACGGGCTTAGCCACGGCATCCTTCTGCGACCATACGGTCTCTGGTCTCGACTGGAGCAGCAGCACGTTGCCCGCCTTGTCCAGCGCCCATTCGATATCCTGCGCCTTGCCATAGTGCCGCTCAACCTTGCGGCCCACGTCACGCAAGGCCATCAGCTGGTCATCGGTGAGGCAGGGGGAACTGCGCATCGGCTCCTCGTTCTCCACCTCGATAATCCCGCCGCTTTCCGCCGGAACCTGCCGCGCGTGCTTGTCGGAAATGTCGCGGGCCGAGATTTCGGCGGTGATCTTGCCCAGCACCCACTTGTCCGGCGTCACCTCACCGCTGACGACCGAGGAGCCCAGGCCCCACGCGCCTTCGATGGTGATCACCGACTTGTCACCCGTGGTGGGGCTGCGGGTGAACATCACACCGGCGCACAGCGCATCGACCATCTGTTGCACCACCACCGCCATCGCCACGCCGGCTTCGGGCAGGCCGTGCTTGCGGCGATAGGTCATGCTTTCGACTGAATAGAGGCTGCCCCAGCACTCGCGCACCTTGTGGGCCATGTCCTCGGGCGTCAGCACCCACAGGAAGGTATCCTGCAAACCGGCGAAACTGGCGTCATCGGCATCTTCGGTGGTGGCGCTGGAACGGACCGCCACCGGCTGCCCTTCGGGGCACAGCTGGCGCATGGCCGAGATGATCGCAGTCTCCACTTCGGGCGGCATGGGATCGCCCATCACGCGGGCGCGCAGCTTTTCCGACAGCACGGTGGCGGCGGCGTGATCGTCGGGATCGAGCGCCTCCACCAGCGGGCGGATCGCCTCCTTGGCTTCGAGCGCCGAAAGAAACACCTCGAACGCGGCGGTGGTGACAACGAAGCCTGGCGGCACGGCGATGCCGGCCTGGGTCAATTCGCCCAAGCTGCCACCTTTGCCACCCACCGTGGGGCGATCCTTGATGCCGACATCGGCGAACCAGGCAACGGGGCTCATGGGGCTATCGGTCATGGCCTCACGCATCCTCCAGGATCGAGACAGTGCCCTTGCCGCCATCCACGCGGATGCGCTGGCCGTCCTTGATGCGGGTGGTGGCAACACCGGTGCCGACCACGGCGGGCAGACCATATTCGCGGGCCACAATGGCCATGTGGCTCATCGATCCGCCAATATCGCTCACCGCCGCGCTGATCTTCTGGAACAGCGGCGACCAGGTGGGGTTGGTCACCTGGCACACCAGGATATCGCCCTGCTGGATGCGGTGGATATCGCTGACCGATTTGACCACGCGGGCAATGCCTTCGACCACGCCCGAACAGGCGGCAAAGCCCTTCAGTTCGTTGGGATCGCCGGTGCCATCGTCCAGCCAGCTATCCAGGTTTTCACGGGTGATGCCCCACAGCATGTTGATCGCCGGATCATCGATGGCATCGGGCACATCGCCCAGCGCGGGCGGGGTGGGGTGCTTGCCCCATTCAATGATCGCTGCCTTGCGCTGCGCCACGATCGGCGGCCAGTAGGCAGGGCCGCGCGGCGGGCTGCCCACGCCCCAGCTGAGCATCAGGTCAACAATGGCGCTTTCCACCTCGTACTGCGTCAGGTGGAAAATATCCTCCTCGATCCCGTCCGGCCCGAAGAAGTCGTGCGCCAGCAGCAGGCGGCCGAACTCCCTGATCTTGTTGAAGAACAGGTTTGTGTACCAGTGCTCGCAGTAGAACTTGTGGCCTTCCACGTAAGGGAACACGCGGTGCGCCAACGTGATCAGCTGGTCGTAAGTCGCCTTGTCCTCATCGGTATCCAGCAGCTCGCGGTAATCGGCCACCAGCGCTTCGCGTTCCTCGATCAACTGGGCGGTGGGACGCTCGATATTGGCGCCCGCCTTGATCTTGTCGATATAGCCGGGCAGCGCGGCGAACGGCATGGACAAGTCATCCTGCCAGCTGCGGTGATAGTGGTAGAAGCCATCGCCGCTGGAGACGTTGAACCACGGGTTGCGGCTGACTTCCAGTTCGGCCAGCCAGTCCTTGCCCACGCCCACCTTGTCCAGATCGGCCAGCACGGCATCGATGTCGACGTTGTCGGTGAAATGGTGATCGACGCCCAGTTCCACAGCGCGGCGGGCCAGGCGCTTCACTTCCTCGTCCGGGCGGAAAATCTCGGCTTCCATGCCCGCCACCATGCGGCTGATCGCCTGGTCGGAAATCTCCGGGAAGGCCTTCTTGCAGAAATCGAAGAAGGTCATGTAGGCGCCGTAGCCCAGCAGCAGGAATTCGAAGTGGTGGTGCCACATGCGGTGGTAGCCTTCCACCTGCTGCTGGTAGATCTTCAGCAGGTCATGGCTGGCGGCCACCGCGTTGCCTTCCTTGAAGGTGGCCAGCGGCTCGTAATCGGGCAGCGACGGGCTGGGCAGGGCCTGCGCTTCGGCGATCAGCGCGCGCATCTTGTCCTTCCACTGCTCGTACAGGTCTTCCCAGTGCTCGTAATACCAGAAGGCGCGGGTCTGGAATTCGGCCACCCGTTCGGCAATCTCGTCGGGATCGGTGACCACCACGCCGCCGATGTAGACGCGGCCGTTGATGATGCGGTGATCCACGCCCTTGGCCGTGGGCAGCACATGCACGCGGGTGTTGAACGCGCCCATCGCCACATAGGCGGCTTCCGCCGTGATCATGTCGAAGTGATGCATCGGTTCGGGGAAATGCATCGAGTTGTAGAACCAGAACTTGCCGTCATCTTCCGGCACGAACTGGGTGTAATAGGGATAGGCGGCCTGGGCGCTTTCGGTGCCCGGCACCACCTTGATCGAACTGGGCAGGGGGAAGCCCTTGGGTGCGGCGCTCATCGGCTATGTCCTCTCAAACAATGGGTTTGGCGCGCCTCCCCGGCGTGTTGGGATGCCTTGTAAGAGGCGCGCCCAGGTCCCTCCCAAAAGGTGAGCCTGCGAATGTGTCCCTCATGGCGACCCCGAAGGACCCGGTTACATCATTCGGCGGGCAGCCTATCGTCTTCTCGGTGCTTGCCAAAGGATTCGTGCGCATGACAAACCAGACAAAAGCGCATGGCATTTTGTCTTGATTGCCACATGGCCGCGATTGCTGCCATGGTGCTGACCTGCCGAAAACACGGGGAGGATCAGGGGCCGTGACGACAACCGAGCTATTCTTGATAGCGCTAACAATCATCTTCGCCGTGCCTTACCTGTTCTGGCGGCTGCTGAAGACCGACTATTATGCGCCGCTGGTGGTGGTGCAAATCGTGGGCGGCATCATTCTTGGCCCGGGCGTGCTGGGCGCGGCCTTCCCTGGATATTATCAGACTGTCTTTGCCCCCGAGGTGATCGGCGCTTTGAACGGCATTGCCTGGTGGGCGGTGATGATGTTCGTGTTTGTGGCCGGGGTGGAGCTGGACTTGTCGGCGGCGTGGAAGGACCGGCGCGAAACCACCACCACGGCGGCGCTGGCCCTGTTCACGCCGCTGGCGCTGGGCGCGTTGGCAGCAGTGGCCATCCTGGCCTATCCCGGCTGGCTGGGGCCGCAGGGAAACTATTACCAGGCACTGCTGGGCATCGGCATGGCCTGCGCCGTCACCGCCTTGCCGATCCTGGTGCTGCTGATGGAAAAGCTGGAGATCTTCCGCGAGCCGCTGGGCCAGCGGCTGCTGCGTTATGCCAGCCTTGATGACCTGGCAATCTGGGGTGTGCTGGCGCTGATCCTGCTGGATTGGGAACGGATCAGCCGGCAAGGCGCGTTCCTGGTGTTCTTCGGGCTGGCCGCGTGGGCCATGCGCAAGCTGATGCAGAAGATCGGCGAGAACGACCGCTGGTATGCCAGCCTGGTGTGGCTGGCGCTGTGCGGGCTGGTGGCCGATTGGGCGGGCCTGCATTACATGGTCGGCGCGTTCCTGGCGGGCTGCGTGCTGGACCGCGAATGGTTTGGCGAGGAGCGGCTGGACAACTTCCGCGGCGTGATCCTGCTCACCGTGATGCCGGTGTTCTTCCTCAGCACGGGGTTGCGGACAGATTTCTCCAGCGGCGGCGTGGCGGTCTTCGCGGTGGCGCTGCTGCTGCTGGCGGCATCGGTGGCAGGCAAGCTGCTGGGCGTGCACGTGGCCGGGCGCATCCTGGGCTGGAAGAAGGGCGAGGCCAGCGCGATCGGCTGGCTGCTGCAGACCAAGGCGCTGATCATGATCATCTTTGCCAACGTGCTGCTGGATAAGGAAATCATCACCGGCCAGACCTTCACCGCCCTGCTGCTGATGGCGGTGATGAGCACGATGCTGACCGTGCCGATCGTAACGCCCAAGCTGAAGCGGCTGGCGGCCTCCGACTAGGCAGCCAGATCGCCGAACTGGAAGCTTGAGGCGGCGAGGCCACCGAAGAAGGTGTCCTCGTGATAAGTCAGGTGGCCCGCCTCGCCTTCCGCTGCACCCACCGCCACGTGCAGCGGCATCAGGTGATCCTCGCGCGGCTGGACCAGCCGGGCGGCGGGAGCTTGCTCCCAGTTGAGCAGCTTTAGGTTCCGTTCGGCTCCGTTCAGCCCCACCAGGCTGTCCTGCAACCAGCGGTCGAATGCATGGCTGGGCGCATGCGCGGCCGGATTGCCCATTGCGCGCAGGTTGTGGAACGATAGCCCGCTGCCCACAATCAGCACGCCCTCATCGCGCAACGGGGCCAGCAGGCGGCCCGCCGCAATATGCGCCGCCGGATCGAAATCGCGCCGGATCGACATTTGCACCACGGGGATATGCGCCGATGGCCACAGTGCTTGCAGCAGGCTGAAAGTGCCGTGATCGAAGCCGCGCGTAGCGTCGGTAGCGCTGGCCATTCCGCCTGCTGCCAACAGCGCCGCCGCCCGCTCACCCAGCGCGGGCAGGCCGGGGGCGGGGTAAGTGATCTGGTACGTCTCCGGCGGAAAGCCGCCATAGTCATAGATCATCCCCGGC
>JAZKFK010000261.1:0-4234 GCA_040386475.1 Pseudomonadota bacterium
AGTTCCAGGTTGAGCAGGATGCGCGTCACCGCCTCGCGGATCGATTCCAGCATCATCTCGAACAGGCCGAACGCTTCCTGCTTGTATTCGTTCAGCGGCTGCTTCTGGGCATAAGCGCGCAGGAACACCACCTGGCGCAGCGCATCCAGCGTGGCGAGGTGATCCTTCCAGTGGTGATCGAGCTGCTGCAGCAGGATGTTCTTCTCGATCGCGTGCCAGGCGCTCATGTCCACGCCATCGGTCTTGGCGGCCATCTTGTCGGCGGCCAGCTGTTGCAGCCGTTCGTCGATCATCTCGGGCTCGACCTGGTCTTCCTGCAGCCACTCCTCGATCGGCGCATCAATGCCCAGTATGTCGGCAACCCTCGCCTTCAGCCCGGCCACGTCCCACTGCTCGGGGTACGAATTGGGCGGACAAGCCGTGCCGACCAGCGTGTTGATGGTATCGGCGCGCATGTCGAACACCACGTCATCGACCTTGTCGGCGTCCATGATCTCGGCGCGCTGCTCGTAGATCACCTTGCGCTGGTCGTTCATCACGTCATCGTACTGCACGACCTGCTTGCGCATTTCGTAGTTGCGCGCCTCGACCTTCTTCTGTGCGGTTTCGATGGCTTTCGACAGCCACTTGGACCCGATCGCCTCGCCGTCGGCCAGGTTGGAATTCATCATCTTGGCGAACAGCGTGTCCGGCCCGAAGATGCGCAGCAGATCGTCTTCCAGGCACAGGTAGAAGCGTGACAGGCCCGGATCGCCCTGGCGGCCCGAACGGCCGCGCAGCTGGTTATCGATGCGGCGGCTTTCGTGTCGTTCGGTACCCAGCACGAACAGTCCGCCCGCTTCGCGCACGCGCTCGCGCTCGGCCTGCACTTCGGCGGTGATGCGGGCGATGCCGGCATCGCGCTCAGGCCCCTCGGGCACGTCGCGCAGTTCGTCCTCGATGCGGAATTCGCTGTTGCCACCCAGCTGGATGTCGGTCCCGCGGCCGGCCATGTTGGTGGCGATGGTCACCGCGCCAATGCGCCCGGCCTGCGCCACGATGTGCGCTTCCTGTTCGTGGAAGCGGGCGTTCAGCACCGCGTGCTTCACGCCTTCGTCATGCAGGAACTTGCTCAGCAGCTCGCTCTTCTCGATCGATACCGTACCCACCAGCACGGGCTGGCCGATGGCGTTCTTCTCGGCGATGGCCTTGGCGATGGCCTGAAACTTGTCGACCGTGTTCTTGTAGAACTCGTCCTGTTCATCGACCCGGGCGACCGGGCGGTTGGTGGGGATTTCCACCACGTTGAGCTTGTAGATATCCCAGAATTCGGCCGCTTCGGTGGCCGCCGTGCCGGTCATGCCGGACAGCTTGGGGTACATGCGGAAGTAGTTCTGGTAGGTGATCGAGGCCATCGTCTGGTTCTCGGGCTGGATGGCGACCCCCTCCTTCGCCTCGACCGCCTGGTGCAGGCCGTTCGACCAGCGCCGCCCGTCCATCATGCGGCCGGTGAACTCGTCGATGATGATGACCTTGTCATCCTTGACGATGTAATCGGTATCCAGCTTGAACAGCAGCACCGCCTTCAGCGCCTGGTCCAGGTGGTGGACCACCAGCGTATTCTCGACATCGTAGAGGTTGGTGGAAGTGAGCAGCCCGGCGGCGATCAGGCGACGCTCGATCTCCTCGTTGCCTTCCTCGGTCAGCTGGACGTTGCGGGCCTTTTCATCGACCTCGTAGTACTCTTCCTCCAGCGCCTTCACCACGGTGTCCAGCGCCAGGTACAGGTCACTCTTGTCGTCGGTCGGGCCGGAGATGATCAGCGGGGTGCGCGCTTCGTCCACCAGAATCGAATCAACCTCGTCGACGATCGAATAGTTAAAGGGGCGCTGCACCATGCGGTGGCGCTCACTCTTCATGTTGTCGCGCAGGTAATCGAAGCCGAATTCGCTGTTGGTACCGTAAGTAATGTCGGCCGCATAAGCGTCGCGCCGGTCGGGCTCGGCCATGTTGGGCACCACCACGCCCACGGTCAGGCCCAGCCAGCGGTGCAACTGGCCCATCCACTCAGCGTCGCGGCGGGCGAGGTAATCGTTCACCGTCACCACGTGGACGCCCTTGCCTTCCAGCGCGTTGAGATAGCACGCCAGGGTGGCCACCAGCGTCTTGCCTTCGCCGGTCTTCATCTCGGCAATCTCGCCGCGATGGAGCACGATGCCGCCCACCATCTGCACGTCGAAGTGGCGCATGCCCAGCACGCGCTTGGATGCCTCGCGCACGGTGGCGAAGGCTTCGGGCAGCAGATCGTCCAGCGTCTGCCCTTCGGCCAGCTTCATCCGGAACTTGGCGGTCTGCGCCTGCAGCTCGGCGTCGGAGAAGTCCTGCAACTGCTCTTCCATCGCATTGATCCGGGCGATGATCTTGTCGAGGCTACGGACGTAACGATCATTCGACGAACCGAGAATGGTCTTGGCGATTTTCTGCCACATGGGGCGAATCCTGTCATGATGTGAGGGTCGCGCCGCGAACATGGGTGCGGCGCCGGAAAACTGGGAAAGGGACTGGAAAACGCGCGCCTATTCGTGCGCGCGATCCGCCTGCAGCATAACCGTGGGGGTGTGGATCACGATCACCGGACGCGTCCGGGCCGGCTCGCGATTGTCGGTCCGCCGTTGCGGTGCCGGCAGGGTAACGGCGGCTTGCCGCGCCTGCGTTGCGACCGCGCCAGCCGATGCCGTGATATGCACCGCGCGCGCCGCCAGGTCGAGCGCCTGCACCGGTGCGACCGTGGCGGTCAGACCCGTGAGAACGGCCAGCAAGGTGAGCAAACGGCGAAGCATGGGAGCCCCAGATAGCGATCTATTCGCGCGTGTCTACTTGGCGCGCGTTACTTTGGCCTGAATGACCCGGCGGTTGCTATTGCGGCGCGGCTTCCAGGTCCGGCTCGTCTGCCACGCTTTCCGGTTCTTCCGGCACGATTTCGCGCGTTACGGTCGTGGTGCTGGTCAAGCGCACGCGCTGGGCAATGCCGGCACTGTCGAGCAGCGGCTGGAATGGCGGCATCGGTGGGCACGCTATCTCGGGCACGCCTTCGATGGGCTGCTCGACCGCGAGTTCGCAATCGCTGACCGATCCGTCAGGCTCGATTACCATGACCATGCGCATCTCGTTTGGCTGCGGGATGGTCGGCATGGAATGATCGAACTGGAACACGACATTGTTCTGCCACACCCCTTCGGTCCGGCGACCGCTTTCGTCGAGCGCCGGGTGAAAGCGGGCGCGACGCGACAGCCGGTCGCAAACGACAGTATCGAGCTGATCATAACCGCTCGACACCAGAATCTTGCAATTCTTCGCCCGTCCGTCGATACCCACCTGCAGCTGGATGCGCGTCACGCCATCGATGCCGCGCGCATACAGCTCGGCCGGCCAGTCGCTGGGCAAGACCCAGTTGCCCGTCGGGCCAATCGGCCGCGGGGGAGTCGAACTTTCCTCGCGCGCCGAGGCCGGATCGGTCACCAGCATCGCACCGCAAAGGACCAAGCCAAGCAGCGCGATGCTCGACGACCTGCATTTATCGATTATGCCCATGACAGCAGACTTACGGTTGGCGCCAGCCCTGCGCAATTGGATATTGCTCGCCCTTGTGCAGTCACTTAGGTGCACAGCATGGACCTTGCCCCCTCCCCCCTCGCCATGCCGTTTCCCGCCATGCCCGCCATCGGCGGCGTCACGCTGCGCGTTGCGCGCGCGCACTACAAGAATTGGGACCGGTGTGACCTGACCTTTGCCGAACTGGCCCCGGGCACAGCGGTGGCTGGCGTATTCACGCGCAATGTCTGCTGTTCAACCGAGGTCGAGATGGGCCGGACAAGCGTGGCACAAGGCCGCGCGCGGGCGCTGGTGGTCAATGCCGGCAATTCCAACGCCTTCACCGGCTATCGCGGGCGCGAGGCGGTGGAGCGGATCATGGCGCAGGTTTCCGCCAGTCTCGGTTGCAACCCGAGCGAGGTACTGGTCTCCTCCACCGGCGTGATCGGCGTGCCGCTGCCGATCGACAAGGCCGAAGCCGGGGTGGCAGCCGCGCTCAGTGCAGCGCCGTGTTCGTGGGAGGAAGCGGCGCTAACTATCGGCACAACCGATACTTTTGCCAAGGGCGCCACCGTTTCGGCGATGTTGGGTGACACCCGCGTAACTCTCAACGGCATCATCAAGGGCAGCGGCATGATCGCGCCCGATATGGCGACGATGCTGG
>JAZKFK010000262.1:0-7104 GCA_040386475.1 Pseudomonadota bacterium
TCGCATCCCACACGGTGCCGCCGCCGCCGATGTCCCAGCGGGTCTGCTCGCTCCATGTGCCGAGCGCGGCTTCCAGTTCGGGGCTTTCCTGCGGGCCTTCGGCTGGATCGTGCGGGATGGTCCAGAAGCGCCATGCCTCGGTCCCGTCGGTTACCTTGTAGGCCGTGACATAGCCCCGCGTATCATATTCCGCTCCGGCATTGCCGATAATCACCAGATCGCCCGCCACTTCGGGCGCGCCGGTCACGGTATAGCCGCGGGCATGGTCGGAGATGGTATCGACTTGCCACACGATCGCGCCGCTATGTCGGTCAAGTGCGTAAAGTGTGCCGTCGAGCGCCGCGACCATGACCTTGCCTTGCGAGACGGCGAGGCCGCGGTTGGCCCAGTCGCAACAGGCTGAACGGGCCACCTGCATGTCCATCTCGGGCGTGAAGGTCCACAACTCCTCACCCGTGGCGGCATTCAGCGCATAGACGCGGCCCAGGTTGCCGCTGGCGTACATCACCCCGTCGATCACCACGGGGGTCGATTCCTGCACCCGGGCGGTGCCCAGGTCATATTCCCAGGCCATGCCCAGTTCGGCCACGTTGTCCGGGCTGATGCCGCCAAGGCGTGAGAAGTGGCTGCCCGCCCAGTCACCTCCGGGATTATCCCAGTTGGCGCCCGCTCCGTATGCGCTGGTATCGACCGCCGGCGGCGGAGCATCCTGCATGCACGACGCCAGCGCCAGCGACGCGGCGGCAATCAGGGCGAGGCGGCGGATCATCATGCGGGCCAGGCTCCGCGATACTGCTCGAACACGCTGCGCAGCGTGCGCGGCTTCTTGCCCGTGATGCGTTCCACCGCATCGGACAGGACGTTGAAATAGCCTTCGCGGATCGCCTGACCGAAAGTCACCATGCCCTCACTGGCCCACGGCAAGGGCGTTTCCGGGGTCAGGTCTTCGGCCTTGCGCACGGCACCCAGCGCATCGAAATAGGCATACATCCCTTCGTCATCCACCGGCACCAGTTCGATTGGCTTGCCGGCCATCTCGCTGACCATGGCCATGGCTTGGGGCACGGTCAGCAATTCCGGGCCGGTGACGTTGATCGTGGTATTCTCGTGGCCCGGTTGGGTCAGCACACCCACCGCCACGGCCACGCAATCATCGCGGCTGACGAACGAGATCAGGCCATCGCCGCAATTGTCGGGCTTGCTGCCCGACAGCAATGCGGGGATCGCCATGGCGGTGGCAATCGCCTCGGAATACTGGCTGTTATACAGGATGGTGAACGGCACGCCGCTCGCGCGCAGCAGTTGCTCGGTGGCATAATGATCGTGCTGTTCCACCGCCGGGTGGTTCGGGTTCCCGCCGTCGATGATCGCGGTGTAGACGATGTGCGTGATGCCCGCCGCCTTGGCTGCATCAATCGCGTTGCCGTGCTGGCGCGGACGCTGGCCGACCATGGTGGTGGAGACCAGCACCAGCTTTTCGCCGCCCTGCATCGCTTCCACCAGCCCAACGGGACTGTCGAAGTCGGCGGCGCGCACTTCCGCCCCGCGCGCGGCCAGGTCAGCCAGCTTGTCAGTACTGCGCGACAGCGCGATGACTTCGCGCCCCATGTCCAGCAGCGCACTGGCCGCAGCATGGCCGAATTGTCCGGACGCGCCGGATACGATGATCTTGCCCAAGAATCCTCTCCTCTTCTTGGCAGTGATCTTAACGACTGTTACGGTTGTGGCAATAACCGAAGGGAGATGAGATGAGTGTATTGACCGTGGAGGACCGGCTGGGCCTGCAGGACCTGATCGCCGATTACAGCTGGGCGCTGGATACCGGCGATGCCGATGGGCTGGTGGCCTGCTTCACGCCAGATTGCGAAATGCGCGAGGAGGTGTTCGACGATCCGGACATCTGGCTGGGCCATGAAGGCATTCGCGGGTTGATGGCGCATTATGCCAATGCCCCCGGCTTTCCCGGCCGCCAGCATCATGTGACGCAGGTGAAGTATTTTCCGCAAGATGACGGCACCGTGCGGATCAAGGCCTTCGCCTTTGTCACCGAATGCCACGGCGAACCGCCCTATGAATTGCGCTTCTGCGGCTATTACGATGACCACGCGGTCAAGGGCGCAGACGGCAAGTGGCGCTTTCGGGAACGGGTGGTACGCTTGTGGGATGGCGCGGTGCTGGAGCGGTTCCCCGGCCACGGCAACTGGGTGCCGAGGAAACGCCCCGCCAGCCTGGTCATCCGCCGCTAGCTTAAGGAATTATCCAGCCGTCCGCCCTGGGGCGGAGCACCATGATCGGTCACCAGCGCCTCGATATCGGGCACTGGGCGATCGGTCATTTCCTTGTGCAGTTCGCCGATCAGCAGGGCCTCCACCGCCTTGTGATAATGCTGCCTGAGAACGCCCAGCGTCTTCGGCGGTGCGATCACCACCAGCGCGGGGAAATCGTTGGCCAGCGCGCGGCGTTGCAATTCCTCGGCCGCCTTCCTGGCCCAGCGATCCTCGTCCTGCTGTTGATAGTCGGGTTCCTTCATGGTGCCGCCATGATGCCCGATGTTGGCTGGAGCGGGTGACTGGCCGGCCAGATCGGTCTTGAGCTCGTGGTCGCGGGCCAGGGTCTGCTCGTCCTCCGTCTCGATGCGCAGGTCGATTTGCGCCTCGTCGCCCTGATTGCGCAGCAGGATCATCTTGCGGCCATCGACGACCAGGACAAGGGTAGCGTGGGGGATCTTCATGGGCAGCATCCTTCGGTTCTGAGTTCAGCACTGGGATTACGGACTGCAAGGGAGTGGGTTCCATGAAACCGGGCCCCATTTCCCTGCACCGCTTGCCGAGTCGATCCAGCCTCGGCATGAAGCCAGCATAATGATTTTGTGGGAAGAGACCATGCACCTGAAAACCCTGCTCGCCACCGCCGGATCGCTCGCCGCGATGGCACTCGCCACCCCGGCCCTCGCCGCCTGTGCGGACCTGGCGGGAATGCAGTTGGATGGCGGGCGCGTGACCAGCGCAGCTGAAGTGGGTGCGGGAAGCTTCACCGCGCCCGCGGGAGCCGGAGCGCCTCCCGGCGTGGCTACAGCCTCCTTCAGCAGCGTCCCCGCCTTCTGCCGCGTGCAGATGACGCTGACACCCACCCCGGACAGCGACATCAAGAGCGAGGTCTGGCTGCCGCTGACCGGCTGGAACGGCAAGTATGTGGGCGTGGGCAACGGCATCTGGGCAGGCTCGCTGTCATATACCGAACTGGGCCGTAACGTCAGCCGCAGCTATGCCACCGCCGCTACCGATACCGGCCATGTGGGCAACGGGCTGACCGCCGAATGGGCGATTGGCCACCCTGAAAAGCTGGTCGATTTCGGCCACCGCGCAGTCCATGTCACCACCGTGGCAGCCAAGGCCGTGACGCAGCGGTTCTATGGCCGGGCACCCAGCCTCTCGCTGTGGAACTCGTGCTCCACCGGGGGCCGACAGGGCCTGATGGCGGCCTATCGCTACCCTAACGACTTTGACGCGATCAGCGCGATGGCTCCGGCCAATCCGATGACCGACCTGATGACGCAAAGCATGTGGCAGGGTTGGCAGCCGCATCGGTTCGGCGCGCAGATCACCCCGCCGGTGCTGGGTACGGTCCATGCCGAAGTGCTGCGCCAGTGCGACGCTACCGACGGACTGGCGGACGGCCTGATCGGCAACCCGCAACAGTGCCGGATCGACCTGTCGCGCGTGACCGGCCTCACCCCGGGCCAGTTGCAGGCGGTCGGCAACATCTATGGCGGCGTGCGCGACAATGCTGGCGCGTTGCTGTTGCCCGGCTGGCCGTACGGCAGCGAAATGCAGCTGGCCCTGCTGGTGATGGGGCAGGAACCCTTCCCCGTGGCGATGAGCTATTTCCGCGATCTCGTCTATGCCGGGCCCAGTGGCCCTCGGGCCGACTGGAACTGGCGCACCACCGACTATGCCGAATTTACCCGCGTGGGCCGCGAATACGGCGCCGGCATCCTCAACGTGCCGCACGATGGCATGGGCGCGTTCTTCGCGCGCGGCGGCAAGCTGCTGCTCAGCCACGGCTGGGGTGACGGGCTGATCCCGGCGAACAACACCATCGCCTTCCACCACGGCCTGTTCAATGCGCTCCCGTCCGCCCAGCGCGACGCGCAGTTGCGCTTGTTCATGGCGCCGGGGATGGATCATTGTTCGGGCGGCGAGGGACCGAGCGAATTCGACACGCTGGGTGCGATCGACGCGTGGGCCAGCACCGGCGTGGCGCCGGAGCGGCTGATCGCGATCCGCCCGACGCAAGTGATGGGCTTCCCCGGCCAGCCCCCGCAACCGCCGCGCGCGCCGATGGAGCGCCCGCTGTGTGCGTGGCCAGCGCAGGCGGTTTACAACGGTTCGGGCGATACGATGGTGGCGAGCAGCTTTACGTGCCGTGTGCCGGAGCGGAGTTAACCGCCCCTGCTCTCACCCCCTGGGCAGCAGCACCCAGCCAAGCGCCGTCTCATCGCTGCGGTGAACGCTGCGCGCATCAGCTGCGGGCAATTCACGCGCTTGCGGGTCGATCGCCCATCCGGCCAGTGCCTCCACCCATGCGGGACCGGCGCCTACGGCCATGCGGGTCAGCGGCACCCAGCCGCCGTCGCAGGTGTTGGCGCTGCATTGCTGAGTATCGCCCAGCATCTCGGCGGCAAGGACATAGCCTGCCTCGCCCGCAGCCTCGATCGCCAGCACGGCGTCGGCATGGCGGCTGATCCCGGCGATCAGCGCGGGACGTGCGGGCAACAGTGCCTGCATCAGCCGCACCGGATCACCCTGCAGCGCCCGGGCCGAAGACCCGCCCGCTTCAGCAAAGCGACGCCCGGCCGCCAGCGAAGGATCGTACAGCAACAGCGCGTCGCCCGGATTGGCCGCACCCTGGCGCCAGCGCCAGCCGCCAAGGCCCGCCACGGTCGGTACGGCCAGGGCTCCGGCGAGCATCCCGCCGCCCAGCAATCCACGCCTGGTGACGGTCATGGCGTAACTCCGTGCGGACCCGCCGCGAGATAGTCGGCAATCGCCTGCAATTGTTCGTCCGAGACTTCGGCACGCGGGATTGCGGGCATGTTGCCGATGCCGTTGCGGGCGGCGGCGACATAGAATGCGGCGGGCAGGCCGGCGCGCCTTTCAAGCAGCGGCTCGGGCCGGCCCGCGCGTTGCAGCAGGCCGGTGCCCATGCCGTTGGGGCCGTGGCACATGATGCACATCTCCACATACAGCGCCTCGCCGCCGGTGGCATTGGGCCGCTGTGCCATGGTGATCGGCTGCGGCATGCCGGGGCGCGGCGCGGGCGCTGCTGCGGGCACGGCAGCATCAGGCGGCGGGGCTGAACCGCTTTGCGCCACGGCGACTCCGGCGCAGGCAGCCAGGGCCAATCCGGCCACGGCGACGATTGCGATGCGCGTGCTCATTGTCCGCCTCCCTGCATGGCACCATCGGGCCGCTGGGCGCCCCAGATCCCGCTCTTGCCCGGCGCGATCACGCCGTTGGGATCCAGTGCGGCCTTCACCTTGTCGTTCAGGCGCCGCATGGCATGATCATTGAAGTCATAGCTGTCGGCCACCACGTCCATATAGTCCAGGTGCGTGCGGTATTCGCCATATCCTTGCGCCTTGGCATCGGCCACCAGCGTGCGGAAGAAGGGATCGATCTTGGCCATGAATGCCGGGTCATCCTTGTTGAACACCATGGCGTTCACGTTGGTCATGTGCCGCTCGCCAAAGGCAAAGCTGCCTTGATAGTCCACGCCGTATTCCTGATAGCGGGCATAGGTGCGGCGGAACTGCGCCAGCGCCTTGTCACCATCCTGTTCAATGATCGGCGAAAAGCCGATGTGCCCACCGCGCCCGCCGTACCAGTTGATGTTCTGCATCGGGAAAGTCATCGGCGTGCCGGTCCAGCCGGAATATTCCAGCGGCTCGCCCCGGCGCCACGTGGTCGGCTTGATTGACAGCGGACCGGCATTGCCGATGGCGGTTTCGAGGATCTTGTACGCCGCACGGTTGATGTCCTCGCGCCCGTAAAGCCGCAGCGACACGCCCCACCAGCCGATGTTGAACTGGCGGCGGATGGCATCGATCACGGTATCGGAAATCGCGCCCGGCTCATTGGTCCAGTCGGTCCGCCGGGTCAGCACGGCAGCCGCGCGCATCCAGTTACCGATGCTGGGGCTTTGCGTCAGCACCCGCTCACGCCGCAGCGGAGCAATGGTGTCGATCATCACCTTGAGGTCTTCGGGCCGGTCAAACTCTACGTCCATGCCCATCAGGCTCTCGGGCTCGGGCATCAGCCACATGCCCATCTTGGTGACGATGCCGAAGTTGCTCTGCACGAACATCTGGTCCCAGCCCGGGCCAAAGCCGAACGGATAGGCCTGCCACGTGGGCGCATTGCTGAATGCGCCCATGCCGGTGCGCACCACGTCACCATCTGGCAGGACAACTTCCATGCCGCAGATGTTCTTGGTGTGCTCGCCATAAGGCGTGTAGCCGACCCCGCGATCAAGCGCGTTGCCCATGACCGAACCCCAGCTGTTGCCGGGAGTGGACAGCCAGAACGGCAGGTTGTTGCGCTGGATGTAATCGTACAGGTCATAGAAGCCCACGCCCGGTTCCAGCACCACGGTGCCCAGCCGTTCGTCGAATTCGATCTTCTTCATGCGCGACAAGTCCAGCACAACGCTGCCCGCCAGCACCGGGGCATTGCCGCCATAGCCCAGGTTCTTGCCGCGGCTGATCGGGAACAGCGGCAGGCGGAACTGGTTCGCCACGCGAACCACGGCCTGCACTTCCTCCACCGTCTCGCAAGCGACCGCGCCCGCCGGGTGATGGTGCGCTTCGTTGATGGCGAACTTGTCCTGGTAAGTCACCCGGTCAAGATCGTCGAAGAACACCTTGCCGGCGCCCAGCACGGTTTCCAGCGCGCGGCGCGCCTGGTCCATCTTCTGGGCAGTGAAGCCCGGGGGCAGGGGAATGTCAGCCATTGTCTGTGGTCCTTACTGGCCAGTGTTCATTGATTGGCAGCCCATTGGGTGCGCGCGGGCGGGCGGGCACCGCCATCCAGCCGCAGCACTTCG
>JAZKFK010000263.1:0-1628 GCA_040386475.1 Pseudomonadota bacterium
GTCAGCTTGTCCTCTTCCGACAGCTCGTCCATGCCCAGAATGGCGATGATGTCCTGCAGGCTCTTGTACTTCTGCAGCGTTTCCTGAACGCGGCGGGCGGTGTCGTAATGCTCCTGGCCCACAACGGCCGGGGTCAGCACGCGGCTGGTGGAATCGAGCGGATCCACGGCCGGGTAGATGCCCAGTTCGGAAATCGCGCGGTTCAGCGTGGTGGTGGCGTCCAAGTGAGCGAACGAGGCGGCAGGTGCCGGATCGGTCAAATCGTCTGCGGGAACGTAGATCGCCTGCACCGAGGTGATCGAGCCCTTGTTGGTCGAAGTGATGCGTTCCTGCAGCTGGCCCATGTCGGTCGCCAGAGTCGGCTGATAGCCCACGGCCGAAGGAATACGGCCCAGCAGAGCCGACACTTCCGAACCGGCCTGGGTAAAGCGGAAGATGTTGTCCACGAAGAACAGCACGTCCTGGCCTTCCTGGTCGCGGAAGTACTCGGCCATGGTCAGACCCGACAGAGCGACGCGAGCGCGGGCGCCCGGCGGCTCGTTCATCTGGCCGAATACCAGGGCCACCTTGGAGCCTTCCGAAGTGGCGTTGCCCTCGGCATCCTTGGCGATAACGCCGGCGTCGAGGAATTCGTGGTACAGGTCGTTGCCTTCGCGGGTGCGTTCACCCACGCCGGCGAACACCGACACGCCGCCGTGGCCCTTGGCGATGTTGTTGATCAGTTCCTGGATCAGCACGGTCTTGCCTACGCCGGCGCCGCCGAACAGGCCGATCTTGCCGCCGCGCGCATAAGGCGCCAGCAAGTCGATCACCTTGATGCCGGTGACCAGAATGGCCGCTTCGGTCGACTGGTCGACGAATTCAGGGGCCGGGGCGTGGATCGGCGCGGTCATTTCGGCGCCGATGGGGCCACGCTCGTCAATCGGCTGGCCGATCACGTTCATGATGCGGCCCAGCGTCTTGGGGCCAACGGGCACGCGGATCTGCGCGCCGGTGTTGATCACTTCCTGGCCGCGGGTGAGGCCTTCAGTCGCATCCATGGCGATGGTGCGCACGGTGCTTTCGCCCAGGTGCTGCGCCACTTCCAGCACCAGCGTGTTTTCGCCGTTGCGGGTTTCGAGCGCGGTGAGGATCGGCGGCAGCTCGCCTTCAAAGGCAACGTCGACGACGGCGCCGATGACCTGGCTGATGGTGCCGTTGGGGCTCTGGTTAAGGACGGGGGCGGTGGCCATTTTCGTTTCCTTGCCTGTAATTCGGTTAGAGCGCTTCGGCGCCAGCAATGATTTCAATAAGTTCAGTAGTGATCGCGGCCTGGCGGCTGCGGTTGTACTGGATGGTCAGCTTCTGGATCAAATCGCCGGCGTTGCGCGTGGCGTTGTCCATTGCGGTCATCGATGCGCCTTGCTCCGATGCTTCGCGTTCCAGCAGAGCGCCGAACACTTGCGTCTTGACGTAACGCGGCAGCAGCTCGGCCAGGATCGCTTCCTCGTCCGGCTCGTATTCCACCACGGCATCGCTGGCCACCACAACCGCCGGAGCGGGGACGGGGATCAGTTGCTGGGTGACCGGATCCTGCGCCAGTGCCGACTTGAACACCGGAGCGATCAGGTGGGCGACATCGAACTTGC
>JAZKFK010000264.1:0-17401 GCA_040386475.1 Pseudomonadota bacterium
ATGCCCTTGCCGCCGATTTCCAGCGTGGCATCCTCGGCAAACAGGTTGGCAAGGTGCGTCCACTGGCCCTTGTCGACGAAATAGCCGTAAGCACGCTGAAGCTGCTCGATCTGGTTCAAGTCCTCCAAGCGGGTGATCCGCGCGTCGAGCGCATCGAGCGCGGCGTCGGCGCTTTGCTCCTGCGCGGCGGCGGGGGCGGCCAGGGCCAGCAGGGCGCTGGCAAAGATGATCGTGCGCATGGTCATTCCCTTCCCGCAATATCGTCGCGCGGCTGGGTCACCGTGATCGGCTGACCAGTCACCGGGTGCGGATAGCTGAACGGCGGGATGTAGTTCGATGGATAGCTGCGATAGACCTCGGTCGGTGGCGCATCGGGCGGGAACAGCGCGCTGGGGCCATCCATCTGTGTGGCCCCGCGCATCCAGCCGGCATCGTAGTCGGTCTGCGCCATCGGGTAGAAATGCAGGCTGGAAATCTTCCACACGCCCGCTTCCTTGACGTACCGGTTCTCATAGACGCCCACGCCCCACTGGCCGTTCACGCCGGGTTCGGCCAGCATCACCATGCCCTGCCAGCGCGCCGTTGCCGTGCGGCCATCGGGCGCGACAGTGATGATCGCCTGCAATTGCATGTGGTTGTTGAGGCGGCTAGGCGAGAGACCCTCCGGCCCGAACAGCAGCAAGGACCGCTGGATCCGCTCGCGCCCGATATAGACGCCGCGCTGGCCGTATTCGAACCGTCCGTCTCGGGTGAACAGCGCAGCGACCTCGGTCCACATGCCCTTGTCGAAATAGTAGCCGTATGTGGACTGCAGCAGCTCGATCTGGTCGTGGTCCTCCAGCCGTTCCACGCGGGTGCGGAAATCGGCGAGACGGGCTTCGGCGCTCTGGGCGAAGGCCGGTTGGGCCACGGAAAGCAGCGCCAGGGCGACAATGGCATATCTCATTGCACCGCCCTCCCCGTTACCGGATGGGCTGCGCTGAACGGCGGCACCTGCACGGCGGGGAATGGCGTGGGCACCGTGGTTGATGGCCGGTCTGGCGGATAGTCCACCGATGCCTGGCTGCGCACCAGCCCTTCGCCTTCCGCCAACCGCGCCCAGCCTTGGGCATAGGGTGCGACAAAGTTGACGTAGAGGTGGAGCGACTTCAGCTTCCACACCCCGCCTTCGCGTACATAGGTGTTCTCGTAGATCCCGTCGCGCCACTCGGCGTGCTGGTGATACTGGCCCAGCATCCCCAGATCGCGCCAGCGGGCCGTTGCAGTCAGCGCGTCATCCGCCACCACGATGGCGGGTTGCAGCGTGACCCACTCGTTGAGTTGGCCATAGATCAACCCCTCCTGCCCGCCATGGAGGCGCCGCAGGTATTCCTCGATCCGTTCCGGCCCCTGGTAGACCCCGTCGGCCCCCAGTTCGATCGTGCCATCGGCGGCAAACAGCATGGCGGCATCGCGCCACAGCCCGCGATCGACATAGAAGCCGAACGCGCGTTGCAGGTTGCGGATGGCGCGGTTGCCTTCCAGCACTTCGACCCGCCGGGTCAGCGCGGCAGCTTCGGCGCGGACCTGCGCATCGGACATTTGCGCGGCGGCAGGAAGTGGCGCTGTCAGCAGGGCGGCAGCGAGCAACAGGCGCATCATTCAGCCTCCGGGATAGCAACATTGCGGACCACGAAGGGGCCGGGTTCGCCGCCCGCCTGCGGGCCGAACAGGAAGCGCAGCTTGCCCTCGGGATAGAACGCGCGGCCGTTCAGCGCGGTGACGGCGCTGGCGTAGTCTATCCCTTCGGCCAGAGTGGCGATCTCCGCCCGGTCGCCGGTGATGGTCACCAGGGTGATCAGGCCCGCGTTGCCTTCGCTTTGCAGGAAGCGGTTGCCGGTGAGGGCGCGCAATCCATCAGGTCCGCCCATCGGCCGCGACGGGGTGAGCACGGTGGCGCCGGTAAACTCGCCCGCCGCATTGCGGTTGGCGCGGACCAGGTTGTTGCGCTGGATGGCGTTGAGGTAGAGTTGGCCATTGCCCCACACGATGCCATCGGCGCTGGCGAATTCAGGATCGCGCGCCCACTCCATGAACGCCGACCCGCCGTTGGCCAGCTTCAGGATGCGGCCACCTAGGGTCTCGCTGGCATAGACATCGCCGTTGGGGGCAACGGTCATGTCGTTGCACATCGCCGGGCCGGCAATGCTGAGCGGATAGGTGGCCACCATTGCGCCATCAGCCAGCCGGAAGGTCTTTATCTGGGGCACACCGTCCGGTGTCCCCTGCCGGGGATTGGAGCAGACCCACAGCAATCCGCGCCCCTCGTCCACCAGCACGCCGAACACGGTGGCCAGGCCATTGGCGGCGTCGGGCACGATCCACGGGCGCGCCACGCTGTCTCCGGCACGCGCGCGGAAGATCATGCCGGGGTTGCTGCCGATGTAAAGATTGCCCGCCGCGTCAGACGTGATGCTTTCGGGGAACAGCCGTTCGCCCTGCAACACGATGTCGGGCGGCGTTGTGCGAACTTCTGGCACGGTGGCGCAAGAAGCCAGCAGCGCCAGCGCCCCCCACGCGAGATAGCGCCCCATCGGGCCGGTAGTCGTCATGGTCTCTCCCCCAGGGCTGCGCATCATAAGCACTGCACCGGCGGTGAAAAGCCAAACCTTGTCGCAAAGCGTGTCCGAATCTCCTTACGCCCCCGTCCCGCTTCTCGTGGCGCGGCTGGAGGACGGAGCTCTGTGGTATTGGTGGGACGCGCGAATATCAGGCTTAATCGGACCAGTAAACAAGCGGTCACCGGGCCACTAGGCGCTAAGGCGCGGATCGCCGTAACCTTGCTGAATGCCCTGGCGGGCTATCTCGCAGCTTACGGTTGCCGTGATGCTGCCAAGGCACAATCGGGGTTACGCCAACCTTGCCCGCCGCTCCGCCTTTTCCGGCGCCATGGCCAGAAAAGCGCAAAATTAGGCCCGCGTTAACCATGCTGAAGAAGCATTCTTTCAAGCCTGGTATCTATTGAGAGCAATGTCCGAGGGGGAAACCTTGCATTTGGACCGGGAACCGAAGATTTCAAACCAGGAGACTACCATGACCTTCGTCAAGAACATGATCCGCAACGAAGCTGGCGCGACCGCAATCGAATATGGCCTGATCGCTGCTCTGGTGGCCGTTGCCGCAATCACCGCCCTCGACAGCCTGGGCGACGAGCTAAGCACGACCTTCTCGACCGTCGACTCGCAGCTCGAGTCGGCTAACGCCGCCTAAGGCTCCGCCGATTGGCCCGGTTCTTTCCGGGTCAGACACAAGAAAAGGGCGGCAGGGAAACCTGCCGCCCTTTTCCTGTGTCTGCCGGGGCGATGCCGAATCGACCCACCCCGCTGCAGCCAGTCTCATTGCATTTCGGACAAGTCGCGCCCCTCGCCCAGGGCCTCGGTATTGATTACCGGACTGGGATCGCTGGGCGACGGCACCAGCAGCCCCAGCAGCCCCAGCGGGACAATCGGACCCGCACGCACGAACAGCGGCAATGGCGCGCGCTAAGCTGACGACCGGGCACCGGCAACCTGACTGTCAGCGGATATTGAACGCTTTCCCCTACCTATCCTGCATGTGGGCGCCGCGCGTGGCCAATGGCGGCGCGGCATCACTTTGGCGCCGCACCAGCGTATAGGGCAGCGTCTTGTGTTCATGCTTGACCCGCTCGCCCGCGCGCCTGGCCTTGATCATGCGCGCGGCGGCGTCCACCGCCCAGGCAGTCATCTGCCGGATCGGCTGGCGGATGGTGGTCAGCTCGGGCCAGATGGAACTGGCGATGTCGGTATCGTCGAACCCGCACACGGTGATGTCGTTCGGCACATCCAGCTGGCGGCGATGGGCCACGGCCACGGTGGCAGCGGCCATATCATCGTTGGAAGCAAAGATCGCGGTGGGGCGCGGGTTGACCGAGAGCAGCTTTTCCGCCCCGTCCATGCCCGAACGATAGGTAAAGCGGCCCTGCACGATCAGCCGCTCGTCGTTCTCGATCCCGGCGTCTTTCAGCGCAGCGAGGTAGCCATTGAGGCGCCGGTCAGCGGCCACCTGTTCCGGATTGCCGATGATGAAGCCGATCCGTTCATGCCCCAGCCCGATGATGTGCCTGGTCATGTCGTAAGCGGCCTGGAAATCGTCGATCAGCACTTCGCCCTGCGATCCGGCGGCCTTGCCCGAGCTGACCGCGATCGAGATGACGTCCAGTTCGTTGACCAGCGCCATCACGGTCAGGTCGTCGCATAGTGGCGGCGGCAGGATAAAGCCCTGGATGCCGCTTTGGGCCAGGTGGCGCAGCAAGGTCTTGCCGTGGGCGATGTCGTCGCAGCTTTGCACCACCAGCTGGATGTCGCGGCGGCTGGCTTCCTCCAGCGCACCCATCAGGAATTCGCTGAGGTAGGAGGCGGAAGGATTATCGAACAGCAGCGCAATGCGCGCCTGTTCGCCGCCAGCAAGGCTGCGGGCGGCGCGGTTGGGCGAGTAATTGAGCCGGGCGATGGCTTCCAGCACATGATCGCGCGTGGCATCGCGCACGTTGCCTTCGCCGTTGATCACGCGGCTGACGGTCATCGGCGAACAGCTCGCTTCGCGCGCCACGTCCGAAATCGTCGGTGCGCCAGCCCGGCGGCGTGCGCCGCGCGGTTTGCGCCGGTTGCCAGTTTCCCCTCCGTCACCCATGCCCACGGCCATAGCCTCCCGATACCGCTAACATCAAGCAACACCCTGAACCGTTAGCCCTGAGCCGTTAGCGCTGAACCGTTAGCGCTGAACCGTCAGGAGTGGCCCGTTAGCAAAGTGTTGGGAAAGCGCTGCTACGCCGCATGGCTCTTGGGGAAACGCGGCGCATTAATCGCAAGGGACCGGTTGCAGTGATTTTTGCCCAGTACAAATATGCCATCACCTTTGCCCTGGCGATCATGGCGCTGGCCGTGGTGGTTGCCGATCCCGGCAGCGACGATGCGGACCAGCCTGTCGCGCCGGAAGCCGCTGTTGCCCAGCCCGCGCCGCAGGATCGTCCGGACCCGGCCATCGCCGCTGCCGATCCTGAATGGTATGGTGCGCCAGTCGATGGGGCCGAGCCTGCCATGCCGGCTGATGATGAGACTTCTGCCGAAGTGCCGGGCAATGACGCGAGCTATAATGGCGCTCCCGCCGCCGCAAACCCCCGCACCAGCCGTCCGGCCGCGGCACCCGCGCCTGTTGCACAAGCCGGCACCTACGTGGCTCCGCCACCGCCGCCGCAGAACTTCCAGCCCTGACCAGCAGCATCGCGCGCGGTTGAGGCAGCGCGTTTTGCTGCAATCTGCTATATCCAGCGGTATACAATGGCGTTAGACAGCGACCCCGTCATGCCATCTGCCATCCGCCTTTTCCGCCATGCCTGCCTGATGGTCGGCCTGCTCGTGACCGCCTGCTCGCAGCCGGCACCTGATGCCGGACCCGTGGTGCTGGCCGCATCGAGCATGCAGGAAGCACTGGAAGCTGCCGCCGATGCCTGGGCCGCCAGGGGAGAGGCGCGCCCGGTGCTGTCATTTGCCGCCACCTCCGCGCTGGCCCGGCAAGTGGAGGCTGGCGCGCCGGGCGACCTGCTGGTCAGCGCCGATGAGGACTGGATGGACCGGATTGAGGCTGCCGGGCTGATCGCTCCGGAATCGCGTCATGACCTCGCCGGTAATGCGCTGGTGCTGGTCGCTCCGGCGGGAGCGCCGGTCACGCTCAACCTCACACCCGGCGTAAATCTTGCGCCGCTGCTGGGCGCAGGCCGCCTGGCCATTGCCGAGCCTGAGACGGTGCCCGCGGGCCGCTATGGCAAGGCGGCGCTGATCGCGCTGGGCGCATGGCCGCAAGTCGAAGACCGGCTGGCCATTGGCGAGAACGTGCGCGCCGCACTGGCGCTGGTCAGCCGGGGGGAGGCGCCGCTGGGCATTGTCTATGCCACCGATGCCACGACCGAGGCGCAAGTGCAGGTGGTTGGCCAGTTCCCGCAAGGCACTCATCCGCCAATCGTCTACCCCTTGGCGCGGCTGACGGCATCCACCCATCCGCACGCGGAGGAGTTTGCCGCCTTCCTGCTGTCGGACGAAGGGCGGGCGATCCTGCTGCGCTTCGGCTTCACCGCCCCCGGCGGGCCATAGCTGCCATGCTCAGCCCCGCCGAATGGGCCATTGTCGGCCTGTCGCTCAAGGTCAGCCTGCTGGCCATCGGCGCGACCCTGCCGGCGGCCTTCGCGCTCGCCTGGCTGCTGGCGCGCGGGCGTTTTCCGGGCCGGGTGCTGCTGGATGCGCTGGTGCACTTGCCGCTGGTGCTGCCCCCGGTGGTAACCGGCTGGCTGCTGCTGCTGGCCTTCGGACGCAGCGGGCCGGTGGGGCAATGGCTGGAAAGCTGGTTTGGCGTGACGCTGATGTTCCGCTGGACCGGCGCGGCGCTGGCCGCGGCCGTGATGGCGCTGCCGCTGATGGTGCGGGCGATCCGCTTGTCTCTGGAGCAGGTGGACCGGCGACTGGAAGGCGTGGCGCGCACCTTGGGCGCGGGGCCGTGGCGCGCGTTCCTCACCGTCACCCTGCCCTTGTCGCTGCCCGGCATGCTCGCGGCGACCGTGCTGGGCCTGGCCCGATCGCTGGGCGAATTCGGCGCGACGATTACCTTCGTCTCCAACATTCCGGGCGAAACGCGCACGCTGCCGCTGGCGATCTACACCGCGTTGCAGGCGCCCGGCGGTGAGGAAATGGTCACCCGGCTGGCGCTGATCTCGGTAGTGCTGTCGCTGGCGGCGCTGGCGATCAGCGAATGGCTGGCACGGCGGGCTTATGGCGAAAGGGGGAGCCATGTCCTTTGACGTGGATGTGACCCTGCGGCGCGGCGAGCGTCGGATCGCCGTGGCTTTCACTACAGATGCGCGCGTGGTTTCGCTCCACGGACCATCGGGCGCGGGCAAGACCAGCGTGCTGGACATGATCGCCGGGCTGCTGCGTCCGGACAGCGGCCATATCCGCATTGCCGGAGAAACGCTGTTCGACGCCGCAAACGGCATCAACCTGCCGCCGGAGCAGCGCGCGGTGGGTTATGTGCTGCAGGATGCCCGCCTGTTCCCGCATCGCCGCGTGCGCGACAACCTGCTGTATGGCTGGCGCCTCGCCCCGGTGGAGCGCCGCTGGCTGACGCTGGACGAAGCGCTGGACCTGCTCGGGATCGGCCACCTGCTGGACCGAATGCCCACGACGCTGTCCGGCGGCGAGGCGCAGCGGGTGGCGATCGGCCGCGCGCTGCTGGCCGGCCCGCGCGTACTGCTGCTGGACGAACCACTGGCCTCGCTCGACGCTGCCCGGCGCGAGGAGATCATGCAGCTGCTCGAACGGATCAGGCGCGAACTGGCGCTGCCGGTGCTGCACGTCAGCCATGATCGCACCGAGGTGGACCGGCTGGCCGACCTGCTGGTAGAGATGGCCTAGCTAGACTTCTGCCGGGGTTCGGCCAGCAGGCCCTGTTCCAGCGCGGTCCAGGCGGGTCCGCTGCCGTGTTCCACCGTCGCCTGCATCGCGCGGTATTGCGCCAGCACCTGCTTGCCAAACGGAGTGACCTCGGCCCCGACAGCCCCGCCGCGCGCCACCACCACCGGTCCCTGCCAGCAGCGGTTCATCGTATCGACCAGCAGCCACGCCCGGCGATAGCTGAAGCCCAGCGCGCGCCCTGCGGCAGAGATCGACCCTTCGCGCACGATCGCCTCCAGCAGGTCCGCCTTGCCTGGCCCCATGGCGATTTCAGCACCGCACATCACCTGCAGCTTGATCTTGAGTTGGTGCGTTTCAGCCATGCCGGGAACTGTGCCGCGCGCCACCTGCCGGAACAAGGGTTTTGAAAGGGGCGTAACCAGAGTTCAACACGGCAACAAAAAGCGCCCCGGTGGGGTTATTTGCCGCCCAATTCTGGTCTAGAGCGCCGTCACCAGCCCAGCCGCGCCGACTCATCCATGGCGCCCTCGCAGGAGAGATCAATGTCCAAGCATGTCCTCGAACGCCTTGCCGAAACCAATCCCGAAGCCGAAATCTGGTGGGATTCCAGCCCCCTGATCTATCCCAGCTGGAAGGCGGAAACGCTGGCCAAGGCGCCGGACGCCAAGCGCGCCGAGTGGACAGAGCAGCTCACCCGCATGTACGACAACGAGACCATCCACGAACACGGCACGATGGGCTTCCGCGGTGTGACCACCAACCCGCCGCTGTCGCTGCAGGCAATCCAGCTGGCGCCCGAACTGTGGCGCGCGGAAATCAAGAAGATCGCCGCTGACAACCCCGGCCTTGATGTCGAAGGGGTGTACTGGAAGATGTACCTCGACCTAGTGAAGAAGGGCGCCAGCGCCATTCACCGCGTCTACGAAACCTCCGGCGGCAAGTACGGCATGCTGTCCGGCCAGGTAGATCCGCGCTTCGTTACCGATGGCGACAAGATGCTGGCCCAGGGCCTGTCCATCGCCGCCATGGGCGAGAACGTGATGGTCAAGCTGCCCGGTTCCAAGGAAGGCTATGAAGTGCTGGAGGAACTGACCGCACGCGGCATTTCCACCAACAACACCACCAGCTTCACTGTATCGCAGTACGGGCGCTGCATGGCCGCGGTCACCGCCGGCCTCCAGCGCGCCCGCGCCGCCGGGGTGGACCTGTCGAAGTACCGCAGCGTCATCACCCACATGTCCAGCCGCCTGGGCCAGCTGAGCGACTGGCAGCGCGAAGCCAAGCTGCGCGGGATCGAGCTTTCCATGATGGAAATCCGCGATGGCGAGGAAGCCGTGCTGAAGCGCGCCTACTGGTTCGGCAAGTCGATCAACCACCCGTCCAAGATGCTGCAGTGCTCGATGCGCGTGGAGAAGGACGATTACGGCAACACCGTCAGCCGCCACATCCAGGATTTCGGCGGATCGGACATGGTCTACACCTGCCCGCCGGGATACATCGCCCAGTGCATGGACGCCGAGGAAGAGCTGACCTTCGATCCCAAGGCGATCGAGCGCGAGCCCAACCCCAAGTCCATCGAGAAGCTGATGAAGCTGCCCAGCTTCCGCGCCGCTTACGAATTCGAAGGCCAGAAGCCGCATGAATTCAGCCAGTTCGGCGCCTTCCAGGCCACCGCCACCGAATTCGCGCTGGCGACCCGCCAGACCGTGGATTTCGTGCGGATGGTGGTTGAAGGCTGATCCGGCGGGACTGATGTGACGCGTGGCGCGTTGGTAAGCCAATGCGCCACGTTATCGATTTCCTGGTCCAGCTGATCTTGGCCATCACCGGCGCCATCGGCATGGCGCTGGCGATGGCGAGCCTTTACGCGCTCGCCGGTGGCTGCGCCTTGTGGGGCGGTCACAAGTGCTGGCGCTGGTTGCGTGGGCGCGGCGGGCCTCCTGCGCAGGATGACCGCGACTAGCCTCCTTTGCGCCCCGCTTAGCCCTGTGTTAGCAGGCAGGCGGGCATTGCTTGGGGGGATCATGGGACAACTGCGCCGCGCCGGCTTCTGGGCCATTCTGCCTGCTCTGGCCCTGCAGGCCTGTACCACCGGTGCCGGCATTCCACTGAACCCGGTCACAGTTGGGCCGATCGACCAACACATTCCCGTGCGCCTGGCAGTGGAGGAAGAGGAACGGCCCTTCGTTGGCCAGGAGCGGCCCGAATGGGGGCTGGCGCTATCCGGCGGGGGCCTGCGGTCGGCGTTGTTCTCGCTCGGCGTGGTCAAGGCATTGTACGACTCGCGGATACTTGACCGGGTGGACATGATCTCCACCGTATCTGGCGGCGGCTATACCGCACTGTGGCTCTACAGCCGGCATTTTGGCGGGCAGGACGGCAGCGGCCGTTTTGCCTCCAGCACGTTCGAGCCGGACCAGTTCGACGACCAGGTGTGCCATTTCATAGGCCAAGGCAACTTCGTGCCCTATTCCCGCCTGGTGCGGCTGTTGGGCCACCGGTTTGGCTCGGCGGACCTGTACGAGCAGGCGCTGGCGCGGACCTTTGGCGCAGCCGGCAACCCCGCGATGGCGGATCTTGGCGCCAAGCTGCTGGAAACGCAGGCCCCCTTCCTGATCCAGAATGCCAGCGTGGTTGCCGATGGGCGGGACTGGCATACGCGGCTGCTGGAGATGACGCCGTTGTCCTATGGCAATGCCCAATACCGCTCGGCATGGCCGGACGAGGCGCCGGGCAGGCTGGGGTTCATCACCACCACGGCCATGTCGGGTGCGGCGGTCAGCCCGCTCAACCGGCGCGTTGCGCTGCACGATCCGGGCAGCATGTCTGCGGGCCATGATGGCCTGACTGCCACTGACGGTGGAAAAACGGAGAATCTGGGGGCCTTTGCCCTGATCCGGCGCGGAGTGCGCAACGTGATCATCGCCGATGCGGAACACGATCCGGGCTATATCTTCGAGGCCTATCGCACGCTGCGCGCCGGGCTCGCGGCCCACGGCTTGCGCCTGCGGGTAGAGGATATCGAGGACCACCTGCTGTATCAGGGCAACGCGCCTTATGGGCACTGGCTGTCACTCGGTTCGGTGATCGATACCCGCACGAACGAACTGGTCTCGACGGTCTGGTACCTCAAGGCGTCGCTGACCAACGAAGGACTGGACCAGCTGTTGCTGCGTGAAGGCCCCTACACCCCCGGCCTGGCCGAAGATGAGCGGCTGGAGCAAGCGATCCGTCTGACCCGGGTGGACGGTGAACCTGTGTGCGCGGATGTGCGCCTGCAACAGCCGTTGGCCATGCCCGCGTGGTCCACCTATGTCGTCGCCAGTTACGCCGATTACCTGCGCCGCAATCGCAAAGCCGACGTGGTGCGGCAGACTGGCATTGCCAGGGCCGTGATCGACTTTCCCCAGTACAGCACGGGTGACCAGAGCTTCTACACCGACCAGACACGGGCTTTCATCGGGCTGGGCTATCTGCAGGCAGCCGAGTTCGCGCGCGGTCAATCAGCCCAGTAGAGCCGGTTGGGATTATCCACCAGCAGCGCCTGTTGCAGCGCGGCAGTAGGCGCGATGCGCGGGATCATGTCGACGATGTGGCCATCATCGGGAATCTCGGTGTCCATGTTGGGGTGCGGCCAGTCAGTGCCCCAGATGCAACGATCGGGATAGTCAGCCACCAGCGGGGCGATGGCCGCGGCGAAGTTGTCCCACGGATCGCCGCGACCGCCTTCCTTGATCGCGTCCAGCCGGTCCGGGCAGGTGGGCTTGAACCAGATATCCGGCCGCGATTCGAGCAGTGCGCGGAAGGCCTGCATGTCCGGACCGTCCGGCCCTTGTGATACATCGGGGCGGCCCATGTGATCGACCACCACCGGCACCGGAACGGCATCGATGAACGGGCGCAGTTCGGCCAGGATGTCGGCCTCGAGATAGATCACCACGTGCCAGCCTGCGGGCAAGCGCCCGGCTACTTCGAGGAACTTGTCCTTGGGCGCGTTGTCCACCAGTCGCTTCAGGAAGTTGAAGCGGATGCCGCGCATCCCGCCTTCGTGGAGCGCGGCCAGCTCGGCGTCCGAAATGTCCGGATCGACCACGGCCACGCCGCGTGCTTTCCCGTTTGATTTTGCAATGGCGTCGAGCGTCGCGGCGTTATCGGTGCCGTGGCAGCTGGCCTGCACGATCACGTTTTTGGCAAAGCCCAGATGATCACGCAGCGCGAACAACATGTCCGGCCCTGCATCTTGCGGCAGGTATTTGGCCTTGGCGCTGAACGGGAACTGCGCCATCGGCCCGAACACGTGACAATGGGCATCCACCGCGCCAGGCGGCGGCGTGAACTTCGGCTTGCTGGGGTTGGCGTGCCACGAAACGATACGGTCAGCGGTCATGCGAATACGGTTCCATCCATCAGCTTGCGGGCGGTGCGCAGCAGGGCGGCGCTGGCTACCTGGCCATCATCGCCCAAGGTCAGCACGCAGGTCATTTCGCCGGTCGGGTGTTCCACGCTCAGCGTCTTGCGCTGGCCTTCGGGGATCACCGCCACCTTGGCTGCGGGCGAGCCGTCGATCAGCGCCGCCGTGGCCACGGTTACCGCCGCCAGCACGCCGATGGTGGCGTGCGCGCGGTGGGGGATGAAGCTGCGGGTGCAGATTGCGCCGCCATCCTTGGGCGGTGCAACAAGGAACATCTTGGGCACCGACTTGCTGGTCACATCGCCAAGGTTCATCAGCGGGCCAGCGGCCAGCCGGATGGCCTCGATCTTCGCGCGGATGGGAGCGAAACCCTCGCCCTCCAGCTCGTCGCGCGTTTCATAGCCAGTGGCGCCCAGATCGGCAGCAGCCATTACGATGCACGGCATGCCGTTATCGATCAGCGTGCAGGCAATGCCTTCGATTTCGTCAGCCGCATTGCCGGTGGGCAGCAACGCGCCGCAGCTGGACCCGGCAGTATCGCGGAACTCCACCGGAACCGGCGCATGGCTGCCAGGAACGCCGTCAATTTTCGCATTACCAGAGTAGTTTACCGCACGTTCGCCAGTAAATCCGCCGGGCGTTTCCACAACGGCAACCGCCACCTGTCCGGTGTTCTCCATGTAGATGGCGACCGAAGTCTCGTCCCCCGTGGCTGCCACCAGCCCGCGCTCGATCGCAAAGGGGCCAACGCCCGCCAGGATATTGCCGCAGTTCTGCGCATCGGTAACGATGGCCTGATCCACGAACACCTGCAGGAACAGGTAATCGACATCGATTCCGTCCCGCTCGCTCTTCTTCACCACCGCGACCTTGCTGGTCAGCGGATCGGCCCCGCCCATGCCATCGATCTGGCGCGGATCGGGGCTGCCCATCACGGCCAGCAGGAAGGCATCGCGCTGCGCGGTATCGGTGGGCAGGTCTTCAGCGAGGAAGTAGCCACCTTTGGAGGTGCCGCCACGCATCCACATGCAAGGTGCAGAATGCATCGCGGTCAAACCCACTTCAGGCCCATGTCGGTCAGCTTCTGGCGGAAGCCGTACATGTCGAGGCCCAGTTCGCCGCTGGCCAACCGCTCGCGCTTGCTGCCTTCATTGGCTTCGCGCGCCTGCGCGGCCTTGAGCACGGTTTCGGCATCCTCGCGGCGGACCACGCACACGCCATCGTCATCGGCCACGATCACATCGCCCGGACGGATGAAGGCACTGGCGCAGACTACATCGATATTGACGCTGCCCAGGCTGGCCTTGATCGTGCCTTGCGCGAACACGCGCTTGGCCCAGACGGGGAAGTTCATCTCGGTCAGGTCGCGCACGTCGCGGATACCGGCGTCGATGATCAGGCCCTTCACGCCGCGTGCCTGCGCGCTGGTGGCCAGCAGGTCACCGAAGTAGCCGTCTTCGCACGGGGACGTGGGCGCGATCACCAGGATATCGCCGTCCTGGCACTGTTCGATCGCGGCGTGGACCATATAGTTGTCACCCGGCGGCACGCTGACGGTCACGGCCGAGGCGCCGATGCGCGCGCCGGCATAGATCGGCCGCATGTAGCTGGCGAGCAGGCCGGTGCGGCCTTGCGATTCGTGGACCGTGGCCACCCCGCATGCGCCCAGCGCGGCGACCACTTCCTTGTCCGCGCGGCTGATGTTTTGCACGACGATACCGGACATGGGCTGAGTCTCCTGTTTTTTGCTCCGCTGACCGGTTGGCGAGGAGCGGGCGCGGCGTCAAGGGTGGCGTCAGGGTTTGGGTGCAAACTTGTAAGCATCGCATACAAAGTGTAGGCCGCGCGCGAGAGGATGAGAGACTCGCATTCGCCCCCTGATGGCCCGCAAGTGGCCGTGATCGGCTTCGGAGAGGCCGGGTCCACCTTTGCCCGCGCCGGCGGCTGGGAAGACACCGCCCGCGCCTTCGATATTGCGCCGGCGCGGATCGCTGTGATGGAAGATTGCGGCGTCATTCCGTGTGCTTCCCTCGCCGAGGCGGTTGCAAGTGCGCAAGTGGTGCTGTCGCTGGTCACCGCCGATCAGGCGATTGCTGCGGCACACAGTGCAGCATCGGCCCTGCCCGCAGGCGCGCTGTTCCTTGACATGAACTCGGTTGCGCCAGCCACCAAGCGCCGCGCTGCCGAGGGCATGGGCGCGGCGTACGTGGATGTAGCGGTGATGGCCCCGGTCGATCCCGCACGGTTGAACGTGCCGTTGCTGGTGGCCGGGCCGCGTGCAGACGAAGCGGTGGCCCTGCTCAACGCGCTGGGCTTTGCCAAGACCCGCGTGGTGGGCGACCGGATCGGCCAGGCCAGTGCGATCAAGCTGTGCCGCAGCGTGATGGTAAAGGGTCTGGAAGCGCTGACCGCCGAAATGGTCCTTGCCGCCAGCGCGGCCGGCGTGTTGGACGAAGTGTTGGCCAGTCTCGACGCGTCCGAAAAGCAGGTGCCGTGGCGGACAAGGGCCGATTACAACCTCGACAGGATGCTGCAGCATGGCCAGCGCCGTGCCGCAGAAATGGCGGAATCTGCAGCCATGCTGCGCGATCTTGGAATCGAGCCGCTGATGACCGACAATACCGTACGCCGACAGCAGCAACTGGGCGATCTGGGTCTTGCGCCGCCGCCCGAAAGTCTCGAAGGCAAGCTGGCCGCCCTAGCCAATAATGATATTGGGAAAAACAACGCATGATCATCGATTGCCACGGCCACTACACGGTTCTCCCCAAGGCGCACGACGCCTGGCGCGAGGAGCAGAAGGCTGCCTTCAAGGCGGGCACCGAATGCCCGCCCTATCCGGCGATTTCCGATGACGAGATCCGCGAGACGATCGAGGCCAACCAGCTGCGCCTGATCAAGGAACGCGGCGCGGACATGACCATCTTCTCGCCCCGCGCCAGCGCCATGGCCCCGCACGTGGGTGACCGCAGCGTGGCGATCAAATGGGCGCAGGTCTGCAATGACCTGATCGGCCGCGTGGCCGCGCTGTACCCGGAGATTTTCGCGCCGGTCTGCATGCTGCCGCAATCGCCAGAGAGCGACATGTCGGCCCCGATCGCGGAGCTGAAACGCTGCGTTGAGGAAATGGGCTTCATCGGCTGCAACCTGAACCCCGATCCCGGCGGCGGCAAGTTCAGCCACCCGCCGCTGACCGACGAATACTGGTTCCCGTTCTACGAGGCCATGTGCGAGCTGGACGTACCGGCAATGATCCACGTTTCGGGCAGCTGCAACCCGGCGATGCACGCCACCGGCGCCTATTACATCGCTGCCGATACCATTGCTTTCATGCAGCTGCTGGAAGGCGACCTGTTCAGCCGCTTCCCCACCTTGCGCTTCATCATCCCGCACGGCGGCGGCGCGGTGCCTTATCACTGGGGCCGGTATCGTGGCCTGGCAGATATGCTGAAGAAGCCCGATCTTTCCAGCCACCTGATGAACAACGTGTTCTTCGATACCTGCGTCTATCATCAGCCGGGCGTGAACCTGCTGGCCGACGTGATCGACAACAAGAACATCCTGTTCGGCAGCGAGATGGTGGGCGCGGTGCGCGGGATTGACCCCACCACCGGCTTCTATTTCGATGACACCAAGCGTTATGTCGATGCGCTGGATATCTCCGACGCGGAGCGTTCGGCGATCTTCGAGGGCAACGCCCGCCGGGTGTTCCCGCGGCTTGACGCCCAACTGACGGCGCGCGGGCTGTGACAGACGAACCCACAGAAGGGGGCGCCACCTCCACCGGCTTCGCTGCGTGCGAAAAGCCCGAACGCTATATCCAGCAGCTTGTAAGCCACTGGGGACACAAGTTCGCCACGACATATGACGAGGGCGACGGGATGGGTGTGTTTCCGTTTTCGGAACACACGACCTGCGTGATGACCGCCCATAAGGGCGGCATCGGCATCACCTTGACTACGGCAGACCAGGAAGAAAACGTCCGCATGCGCGGCGTGGTGGAACGCCACATTGACCGCTTCGCTTTCCGCGAGGCCCCGCTGACTTACGAATGGAAAGATCAATGACCGAACCCAAGAAAGAGCGGATCGACATTCACGCCTACCTGGCGGAATTCGACGACATTCCCGGCACCCGCGTGTTCACCGCGCAGCGTGCGCGCAAAGGCTACTGGCTGAACCAGTTCGCCATGAGCCTGATGAAGGAAGAGAACCGCGAGCGGTTCAAGGCCGATAACGCCGCCTACCTTGACGAATGGAAGCTGACCCCGGCAGCGCGGCAGGCCGTGCTGGATCGCGATTACAACGCAATGATCGACGAAGGCGGCAACGTCTATTTCCTGTCCAAGCTGTTCTCGGCCGATGGCCAGAGCTTCCAGTATGCGGCCGGGTCGATGACCGGCATGACTCCGGACGAATATGCCCAGATGATGATCAACGGTGGCCGCGACCCGCAGGGCGTGCGCTCAATCAAGGGAGGGTTCTGACATGGCCCGCGTAACTACAGGCATCACTTCCAGCCACATCCCCGCCCTGGGCGCGGCGATGCAGACCGGCACCAGCGGCAATGGTTACTGGGGTCCGGTGTTCGAAGGCTATGAGCCGATCAAGGAATGGATCAAGCAGCCCGGCAACATGCCCGACGTGGTGGTGCTGGTGTACAACGATCACGCCACCGCGTTCGACATGAACGTGATCCCCACGTTCTCGATCGGTTGCGCCGAAAAGTTCGAGCCGGCCGATGAAGGCTGGGGCCCGCGCCCCGTGCCCGACGTGATCGGCCACCCTGACCTGGCATGGCACATCGCCCAGAGCCTGATCCTCGACGATTTCGACATGTGCATCTTCAACGACATGAAGGTGGATCATGGCTGCACCGTGCCGCTGAGCATGGTGTTCGGTGAGCCGAGCGAGTGGCCGTGCAAGGTCATCCCGTTCCCGGTCAACGTGGTTACTTATCCGCCGCCCTCGGGCCGCCGCTGCTTCAACCTGGGCGACAGCATCCGCGCCGCGGTGGAAAGCTTCCCGGAAGACCTGAACGTGCACGTGTGGGGCACCGGCGGCATGAGCCACCAGCTGCAGGGCCCGCGCGCCGGCTTGATCAACAAGGAGTTCGACCTGAACTTCATCGACATGCTGATCAAGGACCCCGAAACGCTCAGCAAGATGCCGCACATTCAATACCTGCGCGAAGCGGGCAGCGAAGGCATCGAGCTGGTGATGTGGCTGATCATGCGCGGCGCGCTGGGTGACAAGGTGCGTGACCTCTACACCTTCTACCACATCCCGGCGTCCAACACCGCGCTGGGTGCAATGATCCTGCAGCCGGAAGAAACCGCCGGCGAGCCGCTGAACCCGCGCGTGGTCCACAGCGGCCACAGCCTGGCTGCGGCCGAGTAAGCCAGACTTCTCCCCTCCCGTTGCGGCGGGAGGGGACCCATTTCGGAGAGACTGACCATGCGTATTGCCCTGGCCGGTGCCGGCGCCTTTGGCGAAAAGCACCTTGATGGCCTGAAGAACATCGACGGCGT
>JAZKFK010000265.1:0-3576 GCA_040386475.1 Pseudomonadota bacterium
CGCCCGATCAGGCGCTTGATGGCGAACAGCGTGTTGTCCGGGTTGGTCACCGCCTGGCGCTTGGCCGGCTGGCCGATCAGCCGCTCACCATCCTTGGTGAAAGCCACGATCGACGGCGTGGTGCGCGCACCTTCCGAATTCTCAATAACCTTGGGCTTGCCGCCATCCATCACCGCAACGCAGCTGTTGGTGGTGCCAAGGTCGATACCGATTACTTTGCTCATGTATTCCCCACTCTTCCTAATAATGACACCGCGCCTCCGGCCTCCCGACAAAGCGGCGAGACTGCGTTGGCGGCTCGATCAAGAACCTGTGTTAAACCCGGTCTTCGTGGGGGCGATATAGGTGCGCATTTCTGGCCGACAAGGGATCAGCCCACTTGGCACGGTGCCCGGGCACCCATAGAAGGGCGCGATATTTTTGCGCGAGAGGATGCCATGATGAACCGGTCGATCACCAAGACCTTGCTGGCCGGGTTGGCCCCCGCAGCACTGATGCTGGGGCTGGCGGCCTGCAGCAGTGAGCCGGAAGTGCCGGTGGATGCCACGCCCGATGCGCCAGAAGGCATCACGGTCGCCGATGGCAGGCTCAACCTGCCCGGTGTGGCAGGCAATCCCGGTTCGGTCTATTTCACCATCACCAATTCCGGCCCGGAAATGCAGATGCTGCGTTCGGCCTATGTGACCGGCGCGGAAAGCGCGATGTTCCATGAGACCAGCGAGTATAACCTGCAGGTAGACATGCAGGAGATGACCTCGGTTCCCGTGCAGGCGGGCGAGACGCTGGAATTTGCCCCCGGCGGCAAGCACGTGATGGTCATGGGTATCGATCCCGCATTGCAGCCCGGCGGCGAAGTGGAAGTCACCCTCACCTTTGTCCGCGGTGACAAGGTCAGCTTCCCGGCGCGCGTACTGGCTGCGGGCGACGAAGGCTAAGGGCGCTGACGGTGGCCCAGGCCATCACGCCCGAAATCGCCTCCTGCCCGGTCGGCGGCACGCGGCCGCTATCGCCGGAAGAAGTGACGCTGGCGGCCAGTGTTTTTGGCCAGGCGATTGACTATGCCAGCGTTACTATCCGGCGGCGCAAGTTCTTTCCCTTGCAACCGCGCAAGGTGACCATGGCGCCGCTGGGCCACCTGCATTTCCACCCGCTAAGCGGGATCTATTGCGACGACTTTGCCCACGGCACACCGCACGCGCAGGCGCTGTTCATTCACGAGATGACCCACGTGTGGCAGGTGCAGACGCGCGGACAGTGGTTCCTGCTGCTCCACCGCCATCCGTGGTGCCGTTATGACTACAGCCTCAAGCCGGGATGGACGCTGAAGCAGTATGGCATAGAACAGCAGGCGATGATCGTGCAGCACGCCTTCATGTTGCGCGAAGGCCGCCCGGTGCCGGGTGCGCCGCCGCTGGAGCAGTACCGGAATATCCTGCCGTTTTCACCGTTCAGGGATTGAGAAAAGCCATGCCGCACGCTGTCGATCATCATGCAATTCTCGCCCAGCTCGGTACCGGGAACGTGTTTGCCGGGTTCGACCCGGCCAAAACCGCGCACCTGATTGTCGACATGCAGAACGGCTTCATGGAAGCAGGCGCCCCGGTGGAAGTGCCGATGGCGCGCGATATCGTGCCGCAGATCAACGCCATCAGCCGCGCCGTGCGGCAGGCCGGCGGGCGCAACGTGTTCCTGCGTTACACAACGCCGACCGATTGGCAGCATGACTGGACGGTATTCTGGGAGCGGATGGGCGTGGCCGCCGCCGGCCATCGCGAGGCCTTCACTCCCGGCGCGCACTATCACGAACTTTCGGCCGATCTCGACCTGACCGAAGGCGATCTGGTGGTCGACAAGCACCGCTTCAGTGGCTTCTTTCCCGGCACCAGCAACCTGCCCGACGTGCTGCGCGAACACGGCGTGGAGACCATCATCATCAGCGGCACCCTGACCAACTGCTGCTGCGAAAGCACGGCACGCGATGGCATGCAGGCGGGTTACCGGGTGATCATGGCCGCCGATGCCAATGCCGCGCTGTCAGACCAGGCGCACGCCGCCAGCCTGCACATCCTGGCCATGGTGTTCGCTGACCTGATGTCGAGCGATGAAATTGTCGCCGCGCTGGAGACATGACAGCAATTGTGTGTGTTCCGTTCATCGACGGTTTTGCACAGTTGGGCGATGAACTGTTTATGGGGAGGCGCAGGGGCGGCTCTCGCAAGCCGGAGAATACCATGAAGCACTACGCGACCTTCGTCATTGCCGCCGCAGCACTGGGCTCTGCCCTGCCCGCCGCCGCGCAAGACCTGTCAGCCTCACCCACTTACGAGACGGTCAATCTCAATTCGGGCTTTGCCAACGATCCCTATAACGTGGCGGTCCAGTCGGGTGGCAGCATCGATTCCAGCTCCATCGGCACGCCGTGCACCGGCTTTATTGCCAACGCGCCCGACGTGCGGCTGAACTATCAGAGTGGCAGCCTGCCGTTGTACATCTCGGCCACATCGGATGCCGATACCACGCTGGCGGTCAATGCGCCCGATGGCACCTGGTATTGCGATGATGACGCCGGCGACGGGCTCAACCCGATGGTCGTGTTCGCCAAGCCGTCCAGCGGGCAATACGATATCTGGCTGGGCACCTATGCCAGCGCGGATTTCCGCCCGGCCACGCTGCACATTTCGGAAATTTCCGGCGACTGAGCAAATGCCTTGAAACCGGAGCGGGGCGTCGCTCGCCCTACTCCGGCTTCTTGGCAACCGCTACCAGCGCAGGGCGCAGCAGGCGGTCCTTGATCATGTAGCCGCTTTGCATTTCGCTAACCACAGTCCCCGGCTCATGCTCATCCGAGGGGACTTCGATCATCGCCTGGTGCTGGTGCGGATCCAGTTGCAGGCCGACTGCGCCAATGCGGGCGATACCGTGCAAGCCGAACACCTTGTCCAGTTCACGCTGGGTCGCCTCGATGCCCGCGATCAGGCTGCGCATCCGCTCATCTTCGCGCAGGTCTGCAGGAATGGCCTCCAACGCACGACCCAAGTTGTCCGATACTGACAGCACGTCGCGCGCAAAGCCGGTGGCGGCATAGGCACGAGCATCGGCAATGTCCTTTTCCAGCCGGCGGCGCACGTTCTGCGTCTCGGCGCGGGCGTAAAGCACCTGCTGCTTCAGTTCTTCCAGTTCGCTTTCGATCTGGGCGATCTTGGCGTCGGTGCCATCATCCCCCTGGTCAAGGAACTGCTCGGGCACGCCATCCAGTTCGTTCTCGATTGATGGGTTGTGCTCATTCTTGCCGTTATCGTTCATCGTTCAACCAATTCTCTTGCCCAGTGTTCGCTCCAGCGAACGGGCTGTGAAATCCACCATTGGCACCACGCGGGCATAATTCAACCGCGTAGGGCCGATCACCCCCAGCACGCCCACTACCCGCCCATCGGAATCACGATAGGGGGCGGCAATCACCGAGGAGCCTGACAGCGCAAATAGGCGATTTTCCGCGCCGATAAAGATGCGCGTCGAATCCGCCTCGCGAGCGCTGTCGAGAAGTTCGGCAATCGTCTGCTTGTTTTCAAGGTCATC
>JAZKFK010000266.1:0-3011 GCA_040386475.1 Pseudomonadota bacterium
TAGATATTGCCCTTGATCTGCTTGTGTTCAGCAGATTCAAAGTCGAATTCCTCAATCCGATTTCCCTTGAGCACCGCCACCCGTGTTTCTTCCGGGTGGCGCGCATCGATAAGCATGCGCGTAGCCATGTAAATTTCTCCGGGCATGTGATCCTCGTGGCGCGCCCACTCGCATGGAGTTGGGCGCCCACAGAGCATGCCGATAGTTGTGGAATCCCCTGCGTGCGCGGCCCACACCTGAAATGGTGGCGCCGGGCATTGCGGGGAAAGGGTTCTTGGCGCGTCCGCAGGGTGCCGAAGAGGCAACCGGGAAGGACGCGCTGCGGAATGTGTCTGCCGCGGCGGCGAGTCGCAGGCACTTGTCCTGCGTCGGAGCACCAAGTGCCAGCACCCGGGCGCTTGGCCCGTAGCTGACAATCTGGCACCTGCTCGTCATCGTTGCATCAACCTGTAAGCGTAGCCGGCAGGCCGGGTGACGGATGTCAAAAGGCGGTGCCGGGGGTGTCCGGAACACGAAATGTCCGGCGCAGCCAAACGGCTAGCATTTGGGAACCGTCACGGCAACCGTGTTGCAGCGTGTGGCAGAAATCCCTTGGCTCTGCTGCACCTTAATGGTGAATAGCGGCCTAATGGTCGCATAGGGATGGATGAAGGTTTGAACCTGTACCGGTTGCAGATTGCGCTGCTGTTCCTGGCCCCGGTAGCGGTGCTGGCAGGGGCCTTTGCGCTGGGCCGGGTAATCCCCGTACCCCTGCTGGGCCGCAACTATGTGATCCGCGTTGCATTGCCTGCCCCCGGTAGTGAACTGGGCTTGCCGCCGGTCGAAGGACCGCAGGACTCCACCAGGCCTCTGGTGGTGATCGATGCCGGGCACGGTGGCCACGATCCGGGCGCGAGCGGGGCAGACTTCACAGAAAAGACGCTGGTGCTGGGGTTGGCCCGGGCCTTGCGCGAACGGTTGCTGGCCGAAGGCGGCATCCGCGTGGCGCTGACCCGGTCGGATGATCGCTTCCTTGCCTTGTCGGAGCGGGTCGACATGGCGCGCCGGTTGAATGCCGACCTGTTCGTATCGATCCACGCCGATTCCGCCGGTGAGCGCGGCGAGGTGACGGGGGCCAGCATCTATACTCTGTCCGATGTCGCCAGTTCCGAAGCGGCGGCACGTTTTGCCGCGCGCGAGAACGAGGCGGACCGCATCAACGGGGTCGATGTATCTGGCGGGGATGACACCGTGAACGCCATCCTGGTGGAACTGTCGCAGCGCCGCACCTCGCAATCCTCGGTCCAGTTTGCCGAGTTGATCGTGCGGGAAGGAGAAGGGGCGGTGAATTTCCACGAACAGCCCACGCGCGCTGCCGCGCTGGCCGTGCTGCGCGCGCCCGATGTGCCATCGGTGCTGTTCGAAAGCGGCTATATCACCAACGAGGCTGAGGCCCAGCGGCTGGCTTCGGCCGAGGGGCAGCAGGCCTTTGCGGCGGCCATGGCGCGGGCGATCAGGGTGTTTTTTGCGCGGGCCAGTAATGCAGCCTGATACTGCGGCCTGAACCGCCACCGACAACCGCCCACAACCCTTGCGCATTCGATCTGGCGCGATCCAAGTTCACCATGCTAAGGCCCGCGCACGATGTCTGAGACTGAGCCCGAGACTGGCGAAACCGCCCCCCAGCCGCTGCATTACCGGATCACGCGTGAGGCGGGCGGGGCGCTCGGCCGGGTCTGGCTCACTGCACGTGACTGGTTCATGGGGCGGTGGCGCTCCAGCGTATGGTTCCGCCGGGGCGGTTATACGCTGGGTGGCGGGTTCCTGCTGGCGGTGGTGGGCTGGCTGGCCATCCTGGCCGGACTACCCGATGCACGCAGCCTTCTGACTTATGAGCCCAACCTGCCTTCTGTGGTGCGCGGCGACGATGGCGAGATCGTCCACCGGTATGAGCGTGAGCGGCGCGTGGCGCTGCAGTTCCAGGATTTCCCGACCCAATTGATCAATGCCTACACCAGCGCCGAGGACGAGACCTTCTGGACGCACAACGGCATCGATGCGGGCGGCATCATCGGCGCGGTGATCGACTATGCCACCAAGATCGGGTCGGACGAGCGGGCTGTGGGCGGCTCCACCATCACCCAGCAGGTGGCCAAGAACATCCTCCTCAGCAACGAATATTCGATCACCCGCAAGGTCCGCGAAATGGTGCTGGCCACGCGGATTGAGCAAGTGCTGACCAAGCAGGAAATCATCACCCTTTATCTCAACGAGATCCCGTTGGGCCGCCGCAGCTTTGGCGTGCAGGCCGCCAGCCGCGCCTATTTCAACAAGGACGTGGGCGATCTGGAACTGCACGAGATGGCCTTTATCGCCATCCTGCCCAAGGCGCCGGAAACCTACAGCCGCGCGCGCAATGCCGATGTGGCGATCGAACGGCGCAACTTCGTGCTCGACCAGATGGAGGACAACGGCCACATCACCGCTGCGCAGCGCGATGCGGCCAAGGCCATGCCGCTGGGCATTGTCACCGGCGCGGCCAGCGAACGGTCGGTCGATGCGGGCTACTTCATGGAAGAGGTGCGGCGCGAACTGATCGACCGGTTTGGCGAAGAGGCCGAGGACGGACGCAACAGCGTTTATGCCGGTGGCCTGTGGGTCCGCACTTCGCTGGATGCCGAATTGCAGGTGGCGGCGCGCGATGCCTTGCGCAATGCGCTGCTGCGCTATCACGGCACGCGCGGCTGGACCGGGCCGCTCGCCACGCTCAATCCGGGCAACGGGGACCTGCAGAGCCAGCTCGACAGTTCCAACCTGGCGATCAATTACGAAGACTGGCGCGTGGCCGTGGTCACCGACCGCGGCGGTTCCTCTGCCAGCATCGCATTCTCCTCGGGCGAGCCCAGCCAATTGACCGGCGGCGTGCCCGATGCCCTGAAGACAGGCGATGTAATCGCGGTGGCGCCAGCGGGCAACGGCTGGCGGCTGCGCACCGTGCCCGAAGTGTCGGGCGGCTTCGTGGCGCAGGAGCC
>JAZKFK010000267.1:0-12278 GCA_040386475.1 Pseudomonadota bacterium
TCACCCAGTTGCTCTATGCCCGCATGGCCGTGGGCGCGGGCGAGGCGGTGAACAGTCCGGCGTCGTTTTCGCTGGTCTCCGACTTCTTTACCCGCGAGCGGCTGCCACGCGCGATCTACACGCTGCAACTTGGCGCGGTCGCGGGCAATGGCTTGTCGATGCTGCTGGGCGGGGTGATCATCTATGTCATCGGCTTCATGGGAACGCCGCACCTGCCGCTGGTGGGCGAATTGCGGCCGTGGCAAGCGGTGCTGGTGGCGGTGGGCTTGCCCGGCGTGCTGGTGGCGGCCTTGCTGCTGACGATCAAGGAGCCGCCGCGGCGGATTTATCGCACCCCGGTGTCGCGCGTGCCCCTGTGGGGCGCGCTGCAATACATGGGGCTGCATTTCGCGGTTTATGGCCCGCTGTTCCTGGGGCTGACCGTGGGCGCGCTGGACAATGGCAGCCGGTCATGGGGTGCGGCTTTCTTTGAACGGACGCACGGCTGGTCGCCTGCCACTTATGGCGTGGTCGGCGGAGTGCTGGCGATTGTGGTGATGCTGCTGGGTCTGTGGCTGGGCGCGCGCTGGGTGGACCGGATGCAGGCGCGCGGGCTGGTGGATGCGCCTTATCGCGTGGTCGTCTATACCCGCGCGCTGAACATTCCATTCGCTATCGCCATGCCGCTGATGCCCACGCCCGAACTGGCGATGGCCTGCAATGCGGTCGCCTATCTGGTGCTGGGGCTGAGCGGCCCGATGCTGAACGCGGTGATGCTGATCGTCACCCCCAACCAGGTGCGCGGGCAAGTGATGGCGCTGTACCTGTTTATCTTCACCGTGGTGGGGCAGGGCCTTTCGCCGGTGATCACCGGGCTGACGACTGACTACATCTCGAACGATCTGGGCACGTCGATCATGCTGCTGCACGCGGTGTTCCTGCCCGCCGCGCTGGCGATCACCCTGCTGGGGTGGAAACCCTATCGCCGCGCAGTGGAACGGATGATCGCCGAAGAGGCGGATTAGCGACAAATCCCGCCGGCGTTACGCCAAGTCTTTTTGACACGCGCAAAATCCTATGGCCAAACAGCGCGGGGAATCGCAAAGGGGTATCATGGCACAACCTGACAAACAGGGCGGCACGCGTGACGAGCCCGGCGCAATGGCCAATCTGCGCCGTAATCCCGCCAGCCCCCTGGGTGGGCTGGTGTCCATGCGCATGGTCATCCTGTTCACCCTGATGCGGCGCAGTACGATCCTGACCCAGCGGCGTGATTTCAACCTGTCGGAGATCGAGTGGCGGATCATGACCACCGTCAGCGAGGAGACCACGCTCTCGCTTAACGGCATGGCGGACTTGCTGGTACAGGATCGCGGCCAACTGAGCCGCGCAGTCAAGGCCATGGCGGAACGCGGGCTGCTCACCCGCTGCCGCAAGCCGGGGGGCCCGGAGATCGAGATTGCCCTGGCCCCGGCCGGCAAGGCCCTGCGTGCGCGGATGAGCCAGCGGGCCAAGGAGCGCGACGCATTCCTGACCGAAGGCATTGACCCGGCCGACCTTGAAGTGGTGCGCCGCGTGATCGAACAGATGATCAGCCGCGCCGACTTGCTGCTGGAAAACGCGATGGCCCAGACCGGGGCTGTGGAATGACGCTGGCACTGCGCCACCCGGCCAACCCGCTGGGACCATTGACGATGAACTGGCTGGCCCGCATGGCTTGTGTCCCGGCGGTCGCGGCGCTGGAAAACTACCGGATAAAGAGGTGACCATGACTGACCAAGCCGTCACTCGCTACAACAGCGGCGCCATGCTGCTCCACTGGCTGATCGCCTTCGCGCTGGCGGCAGAGCTGGCGCTGGGCTTTGGCATGCCGCGCGATGCCAGCGGTTTTGCGCTTTACCAGTTGCACAAGAGCCTGGGGCTGACGATCCTGCTGCTCACGCTGGTGCGGATCGGCTGGCGGCTGACGCACGCCGTGCCGCCGGTGCTGCGCGCTGGCTGGGAAGGGCTGGCGGTGAAGCTGGGTCACCTGGGCCTTTATGCCTTCATGCTGGCCGCACCGCTGACCGGCTGGGCCATTGTTTCCACCGCGCCGATTGACGTGCCGACGATGCTGTGGGGCGTGATCCCGTGGCCGCATCTGCCGCTGGCAGACAGCCTGAACCACACGCTGGAGGAAGCGCATGAGCTGATCGCTTTTGGCGGCATTGCGCTGTTCCTGGGGCACGTGGTGGCCGCGCTTTTCCACCACTTCAAGCTAAAGGACGCCACGATGGCGCGCATGTCGCCCAAGGGCGCGGCGGGCATTGGCCTAGCCATGCTGGCGGGCGTGGTGGTGCTGCACTTTGGGCTGGTTGCCGCGCTTCCGGGCGAGGGCGAGCATGAGCATGAAGAGAGTGCAGCGCCGGCAACCGGAGCCGACAGCGCAACCCCCGCGCCCTCAGCATCGGCCAGCGCCGCGGTTGAGGATCCTGCGGCGGAGGAGACTCCTTCGGCAGAGGAAAGCGCGGCTGCCGCAGCGGCTGGTCCGCCACCAAGCTGGACCATTCAGCCGGGCGGTACCTTGCGTTTCACCGCCGACAACGGCGGTACGGCCATCAGTGGTACCTTCCGCCGCTGGAGCGGCACCATCGCGATGGACCCGGAAAATCCCGCAACCGCCAATATTGCCATCCAGATCGATCTGGCCAGCGCATCGATCGGCGATGCCACGCAGGACCAGATGTTGCAGGGGGGCGAATTCTTCAACACCGGCGCCAACCCAACGGCCACATTCCGCTCAACCGACGTTACCCGCACCGGCAATGGTTATCGGGCGCGCGGCACGCTTTCGCTGCGAGGTGCCAGCCGCCCGCAGACAATCACTTTCACGCTGGGCGGCAGTGGAGCGCACCGGCAGGTTGAAGGCAGCGCCTCGATTGATCGCAACGCCTTTGGCGTGGGCACGGGCGAGAGCGCGGCCGGAATTGCCCCCACGGTGCGGGTGGACTTTTCATTCCACGCCAGCTCGTGATCGAGCCGGCGTTTGCCGAACTCGATTTCTGGGGGGTGATGCGGGGTAAGGGGTAATTCCACTGGTCGGGACGACAGGATTCGAACCTGCGACCCCCACACCCCCAGTGTGATGCGCTACCAGGCTGCGCTACGTCCCGAGGCCAGTGGAAGGGGGCCTATAGGCAGGTCCCTCAGGTATGGCAAGCCGCCAAGTCGCCGCGCACCGGATGCCTTGGTTTGCCCCTTGATTGCTCTGGCCGTTTATTGCTGCTAGGCGCGACGCCAGATGCCCGACCGGCTTTGGGAGAGGGCTTGAACGGGCGCAAATCGCGGCCACTTACAACGCTTCATGGCCTGCGCTCCGTTCGCAGGGCACACATCTGATGGGCAACAACTATGCTTGATTATCTCGCCGCCGGTAGTTCTTCTGGAGCGCAGGGCCTCCTCAGTTTCGTGCCCATCATCGGCATGGTGGCGATCTTCTGGTTCCTGATCATCCGCCCGCAGATGCGCCAGCAGAAGCAGCACCGCGAGAAGGTGGCTGCGGTAAAGCCGCGTGACCAGATCGTGACCAGCAGCGGCATCGTGGGCAAGGTCACCAAGGTGGATGACGAATACCTTGAGGTCGAGATCGCCAAGGGCGTGGTGGTCAAGGTGGTGAAGTCAATGATAGGTGACGTTGTCTCGCCGGTCACCAAGCCCGCCAACGACTGATCACACGAAGGCGCTTGACCCAATGCTCGATTTTCCGCGCTGGAAGAAGGTTTCGCTCTGGCTGATCGCCGCGATCGCCATGCTGGCGTCGCTGCCTTCGCTGCTGTCGTTCACCACGGTCCACTGGCCGGACAACCTCTACAAGCCAATGGTCAACCTGGGGCTGGACCTGGCCGGGGGCAGCCACATCCTGCTCGAGGCTGACCAGACGCAAGTGGCCGCCCAGCGGCTGGAGAACATGGAAGAAGGCGTGCGGCAGGCCTTTGGCAATGCCGAGCCTGAAATTGGCTATACCGAGGTTTCCACCGCCAGCGGCCGCTTGTCGATTACGCTGGAAAACCCCGCGCAGGTCGATGCAGCGCGTGAGGCGGTGCTGCCACTGATGAATGGCGCCGGCCTGGTCAGCGAATGGCGGCTGCAGGTGCTCGATACCAACCGGCTGGTCCTGACGCCCACGCAAAGCGGGCTGGAAACCGCTATCGCCTCGGCCATGGACAGCGCCACCGACGTGGTGCGCCGCCGGATCGACGCACTGGGCACGCGCGAACCCACAATCATTCGCCAGGGTGAAAACCGCATCGTGGTGCAGGTGCCCGGGCTGCAGGATCCGCAGGCGCTGAAGGACTTGCTGGGCCAGACCGCGCAGCTGGAATTCAAGCTGGTGGATGATAGCCCCGATGCTGCGGCACTGGTGCAGCAGGGCATTGCGCCGGGCGGCAGCCAGCTGGTTCCCGGCGCGGTGGGCGGCGACTATGCCGGAACCGTGCTGGCCGTGCGCCGGCTGGGCGGGGTGCGCGGCGATTCGCTGACCTCGGCCGAAGCCACGCGCGATCCGCAGACTAATGAGGCAGCGGTATCGATCACCTTCGATTCGCAAGGGGCCGAGCGGTTCGCCCGCCTGACGCGTGAGAACGTCGGCAAGCAGTTCGCCATCATCCTTGATGACGAGGTGATTTCCGCCCCCGTGATTCGCGAGCCGATCCTGGGTGGCACATCGCAGATTTCCGGCGGCTTCACCGTCCAGCAATCCACCCAGCTGGCCATCGCCTTGGGCTCCGGCGCCTTGCCGGTAGAACTGACCGTGGTGGAAGAACGCACCGTAGGGCCGGACCTTGGCGCCGAATCTATCCGCACCGGCGTCATCGCCATGACCATCGGCACCCTGCTGGTCATCGGACTGATGATCATCACATATGGCCGGTTCGGTGTTTATGCCACGCTGGCGCTGGTCATCAACGTGCTGATGATCCTTGGCATCATGGCCATGATCGGCTCAACGCTGACGCTGCCGGGCATTGCCGGTTTCGTGCTGACCATCGGCGCGGCGGTGGACGCCAACGTGTTGATCTACGAACGCATCCGGGAAGAACGCAAGCGCGGGCGGCGCGTGGTGGCAGCGGTGGAGGCCGGCTATCGCGAGGCGAGCCGCGCCATCTACGATGCAAACATGACCAACTTCATCGCTGGCGTGCTGCTGTTCATGTTCGGCTCCGGTCCGGTCAAGGGTTTCGCCGTGGTGCTGATCATCGGCCTGTTCACCTCGGTCTTCACCGGCGTGACCTTGACCAGGTTGTGGGTGGCTGAATGGCTGCGCAAGTCGCGCCCCACAGACCTGCGCATCTGATCAAGGGAGGAGAAAGACATGAAACTGCTCAAGCTCGTCCCTGACGATACCAACATCAAGTTCCTGAAACTGCGGGTGCCGTTCTACGTCATCAGCGCCATCCTGATGGTCGCCAGCTGGGTCATGGTCTTCACCATGGGCCTGAATTACGGCGTGGATTTCTCTGGCGGGCAGGAGGTGCGTGTCACCTTTGTCGGCCAGGAAGAGGCTCCGGTGGAGGAACTGCGCGAACAGATTGGCGGCATGGGCCTGGGCGAACCGGTGATCCAGCGCTTCGGCGATGCCAATTCTGTCTCGATCCGCGTGGGCCTGCCCGAAGAGGTCGAGGATACTCCCGGCGCGGCAACCGAAATCGGCAACCGCGTGATCGCCAGCATCCAGGCCAATCATGATAACGTGCGGCGCGATGCCAACGAAACGGTGTCCGGCAAGGTGGCGGGCGAGTTCCGCAGCACTGCGCTTTATGCCCTGATGCTGGCGATTGCCGGCATCTCGCTGTACATCTGGGTGCGGTTTGAATGGCAGTTCGGCGTGGGCGCATTGTTCGCGCTGGCGCATGACGTATCGCTGACCATGGGCATGCTCGCGCTGTTCCAGATGGAGTTTAACCTGCAGATCGTGGCGGCCCTGCTGGCGCTGATCGGCTATTCGTTGAACGATACCATCGTGGTTTACGACCGTATCCGCGAGAACCTGAAGAAGTACCGCAAGATGGACATGCCGGCGCTGCTCGACCTGTCGGTGAACGAGACGCTGAGCCGTACTGTCATGACCTCGCTGTCGCTGCTGATCGCGCTGGTGCCGCTGCTGCTGTTCGGCCCGGCCAGCCTGTTCGGCATGACCGCGTGCATCACGCTGGGCATCTTCGTGGGCACTTACAGCTCGGTCTACATGGCCGCGCCGATCCTGATCTGGCTGGGGGTGACCACCAACAGCTTCGTGCAGGTGGAGACGGCGGTCGAGCTGCAGGAAAAGAAGGCCCGCGGCGAGGCTTGAGCCGTCAGGCGCAATAGCTTTCGTAAAGCTGCGCCAGCCGCGCGGCGTTGGATTGCCAGCTGAACGGTTTTGCCGCTTGCGCCACATCGGCGCGGGCGGGCGGATTGTGCAGCAGGTCGGCCACTGCCGCTGCGATGGCACTGGCCTCTCGCGGCACTATCCGTCCGGCGGCAGGTGTCTTCACCAGTTCACGCGCGCCGCCAGCAGGGGTGATCACCAGCGGCGTGCCGCAGGCCAGCGCCTCTACCCAGGCATTGGCCAGGCCTTCGCTGGCAGACGGCAGGACCATCGCCTCGGCGGCGCTCAGTACCACGGGCAGCAGTTCGTGATCGAGCGATCCGAGGAAGTGCACCCGGTGCGCCACGCCCAGATCAGCCGCCTGCTTGCGCAGCACCGCCTCGTCCGGGCCAGTGCCGACCAGTGCCAGCCGCGCGTTGGGCAGCTGCGCCAGCGCCTCGATCACGAAAGCCTGCCCCTTGCGCGGGATCAGCGCGCCGACGCTGGCGAGCAGATGCTTGTCGAGGGGAATGCCCAGCTGCTCGGCCAGCCGCTCGCGAGAGGCGGCGCGATCAAGCGGACGAAAACGCGCATGGTCCAGCCCGGTGTAATGCACCGCGATTTTGCCGCGTGGCAGGCCGATTGCCGCCATATCCTCCGCCAGCGCCTCGCTCACCGCCAGCAGCCCTGCCGCTTGCTCAGCCGCCGCGCGCATCATGCGGTTGGCGTAGGGCTTGTGCCCCCACAGCGAGATATCCGCCCCGCGCGCCTTGATCGCCAGCGGCAGGCCCAGTTCTCGCGCCACGGCAGCGGCTGCGGGTCCATCGGGGTAGAAGAACTGCGCGTCGACCAGGTCAAACGGCTGGGCGGCGTGCAGGGCGCGCGCGAGCGGCATTACGCTGCGCACGATCATGCGCGGGTTGAACGGCCCGCCAACCGCCGGGATCAGGGTGAAACGCGGGCGGTGGACCATCACGCCGTTTTCCTCACCACTGACGGCAGCGGCAGCGATATGGGCGTAACGACCCGGGGCGAAGGGCGGAGTGCCGACCGGGTTGATCACCGTCACATCCCAGTCGCCGCGCGCAGCCAGCGCCTCCATCTGCCGCGCCACGAAAGTACCGAACCGCGGCGTGTGACCGTTGGGATAAAGCGTGGCGATGGATAGCAGGCGCTTCATCGGATCGCTCTAAAGCTTGCGCACCAGCATTTCGGCCACGGCCAGCCATGCGGGTCGATCAATCACGATCTGGCGCTGGCCGATGCCGGGGGGCAGCAGGCCCACCATGGTCCCCTGCCGGTCGATCAGGCGGCCAAACGCAAAGCGCCCGCCACTACGGGGCGCGAGTACGTCGCGGTTGATCAGCGCGGGGGCATCGTCCAGCCCCATCTGGCGCATCCACAACTGGTCGCCGCTGCGATATTCGCCCTGCGGAGTCTCGATCACAAGGCACACCAGCGGGGCACCGCCGGTCAGTTGCGTGGGCAGGATGGCATCGCGTGAGCGGGTGAGTGGTTCGGCCCCCTGGTCAGTCAAGCGGGCGATGACTTGCGGTAAAGCCTCTTCCGCGCCCTTCACCAGTAGCTCAGGGTCAACGCCCAGCGCCGTGCCGATCCGGTTCATCCACACCAACGACAGGCTGCGCATGCCCGTCTCCAGCCGCCCGATGGTCTGCGCCGTGGTGGGCGGCACACAAGCGGCGGCCACTTCCGCCAGGGTCATGCTCTTCTGCTTGCGGATATCGCGGATGCGGTTGATCATGGTTGGCACCCCAAAGAAAATCAAATAACCAAATCGGTTTCCTACACATGTCCCTCTGTGTCAATCGCCGCGTTCACACAGCGAGGGGATTCGCCATGAAGCAGCATCTGGTCGAACGTGAACTGACAGCCGAAGGACCGCGCCAGACCGGTGGCGCGCCGCGCCGGGGCCGCAGCGTCAGCGTCAACATTGCCGAAAGCCCGCTCGCCTGGTTGCACGCCCACGGCCATCTTGATGACCGGCTGCACGCGGCAGGAGAACTGTTGCGCCGCGATTACGAGCGTGCCCAGCTTGGCCCCAACATGACGATGCGGTGGGATGCCGTGCGCATTCGCGGCGGCGATCACGGCCTTTCGCCTACCGAGCGCTGCATGGCCGCGCGCGAGCGGTTCCACGGCGCGCTGGCACAAGCGGGCCGCGGGCTGGAAGACATCCTGTGGCGCGTAGTCTGTGCGGGCGAGAGCCTGCCGACAGCGGAAAAGAGCCTCGCCTGGCCCGCCCGCAGCGGCAAGCTGGTGCTGCGGTTGGCGCTGGACCGGGTGGCCGATTTCTACCGCATCGGGTGAGGGCGCTCAGCCCTCCACCAGCTCCGCCAGTTCCAGCCAGCGGCCTTCCGCCGCATCCTTTTCCTCGCGCGCCGCATCGAGCGACTTGCTGATGCGGGCGAACTTGTCCGGATCGCGCGCGTACAGCTGCGGGTCGGCCAGCGCTGCTTCGCCCTTGGCGATCAGGCCGTCCAGTTCCTCGATCCGCGCGGGCAGCAGCTCGTAATCGCGCTTGTCCTTGTAGGATAGCTTGGTGGAGCGCGGCGCGGGTGGGGGCGGCGGCGCGGCTTCCACCGGCGCGGCCTTGCGGGCGGTCTGCGCTGATCGCTCCATGCGCTGCTTTTCCCAGTCTTCGTAACCGCCGGCCACGATATCCACCGTGCCGCTGCCATCAAGGCCCAGCGTGATCGTGACCGTGCGATCGAGGAAGTCGCGATCGTGGCTGACGATCAGCACGGTCCCCTCGTAATCGGCGATCACTTCCTGCAGCAGGTCGAGCGTTTCCAGGTCCAGGTCGTTGGTCGGCTCATCCAGCACCAGCAGGTTGGAAGTACGGGCAAATTCGCGTGCCAGCAGCAGGCGGCTGCGCTCGCCGCCGCTGAAGGTGCCGATCTTGGCGTCGACCACCGAGGGATCGAACAGGAAGTCCTTGAGATAGCCCTGCACGTGCTTGCGCACGCCGCGGACGTCGATCCAGTCTCCGCCCTCGGCCAGCACCTGGCGGACGGTCTTTTGCGGGTCCATCAGCTTGCGCTGCTGATCGATCATCACGCCGGAAAGGGTGCGGGCGTGTGTCACCGTGCCGCTATCGGGCGCCAGTTCGCCGGTCAAAAGCTTGAGCAGCGTGGTCTTGCCCGCACCGTTGGAGCCGACAAGGCCGATCCGGTCGCCGCGCTGGATGCGCAGGCTGAACGACTTGATGATCGGGCGCCAAGAATCTCCGGCACCGAATGACTTGGTGATGTTTTCCGCCACGATGACCGACTTGCTCTTGAAGTCTGCATCGCTGCCCAGCTTCAGCTTGGCGGTGCCGGCCGGGTTGATCATGGCGGCGCGGGCGCTGCGCATCTGGTAGAGCTTTTCCAGCCGCCCCATGTTGCGCTTGCGCCGCGCGGTGACACCGCGTTCAAGCCAGTGCGCCTCAATTTTCAGCTTGGCGTCCATCTTCTCGGCCGCGCGTGATTCCTCGGCGTAGACTTGGTCTTCCCACGCCTCATAGCCGCCGAAGCCCACGTCCTTGCGCCGCAGGTTGCCGCGGTCGAGCCAGAGCGTGGCATTGGTCAGGCGCTTCAGGAACGTGCGATCATGGCTGATGACCATGAAGGCGCCCTTGTAGCGGCTCAACCAGCTTTCCAGCCAGTCAATTGCGCCCAGGTCCAGGTGGTTGGTCGGTTCATCCAGCAGCAGCAGGTCCGGGTCCAGCGCCAGCGCGCGGGCGAGGGCAGCGCGGCGCCGTTCGCCGCCCGATGCTTTGGCGGCCCCGCGCGTCATGTCGATGCCCAGCTGCCCGGCGATTGATTCGACCTCATGGCGGGCGGGCGCGTCGGGACCGGCCATCGCAAAATCCATCAGCGTTTCGCAGCCGGAGAAATCCGGGTCCTGCTCCAGCAGCACGATCTGCGTGTTGGGGCGGGTCTTGCGCAGGCCGCGATCCGCCTCGATCTGGCCGGCGACCAGGCGCAGCAACGTGGTCTTGCCCGCACCGTTGCGGCCGATCAGCGCCAGCCGGTCACGCGGGCCGATGTGCAGGTCCATGCCGGCACCGCCGTTGGCGAAGCCGGGAGGCGCGCCGAACAGCCAGCCGCCGCCTTGTTGCAGGCCGAGGCCTTCCCACGAGAGGATTGGAGGTTCTGCCATGATTGGGCGCACCTAGTGGTCCCAAACCTTGCTGGCAAGGAACCGAACAGTTCAGCGGCGCGTAATCGCCCCGCTGCCATTTGCGCGGTAATGTTTTCAGGAGTTCACACGATGCATCGCACCACTCTCCCCGTCCTCGCTGCCGCTTCCTTTGCGGCCATGACGCCAGCCGCAGTCTCGGCGGCAGAAATCCAGATCCAGGCGACCGGCCCGGTGGTGGAGCTGACCGTTACCGAGACTGTGCCCGGCGAGCCTGACCTCGCCACGCTGGATGCCGGCGTGACGACCATTGCACCGACGGCGGTTGCGGCCATGCAGCAGAACGCCACGCAGATGACCGCGGTGATCGATCGCATCCGTGCGCTGGGTATCAATCGCGACGATATCGGCACCACCGGCATCAATCTCAGCCCGCAGTATGAATGGGACGAAGCGACCCGCACCCAGCGGTTCCGCGGCTATCAGGTGATGAACCGCGTGAATGTGAAGCTGCACGATATCCAGCGCACCGGAGCCGTGCTGGATGCGCTGGTGGCGGCGGGGGCGACCGATCTGGGCGGCGTCGGCTTCTCGGTGGACGATCCCACGTCGGCCCAGGACCGCGCCCGTACGCAGGCCATGCGCACGGCTGAGGCGCGGGCGAAGGACTATGCGCGAATGGCCGGTTACACCGGTGTCCGCTTGCTGGAAGTCAGCGAGGGCCAGCCGCAATTCTACGGCCCGGTTCCCGTTTCCACCATGCAGCGCGATGTTCCGCCGCCAGCGACACCCGTTGTGCCCGGCCAGGTGCAATCCGGCGTGACGATCAACGTCAAGTTCGAGATGACGCGTTAATCTGCGGGGGTTTCTGTCTGAACGGAAAACCCCGCATTCACACCTTGTTCAATGGCGCAAGCCTAGGCAAAAGGTCGACATGAACCGCTTCCTCGCCCCTCTCGCCGTCATGGCCTTGCTGACCGGCCCCGTCATTAGTGACGCGGCGCTGGCGCAAACCCGTGGCGCGAGGGGGGCGCAGGCCGCTGATGAGCAGCAAAGCGCCCGCCAGCAGATGCAAGCGGGGCAGAACATGTCTATCCGCGACATCGAGCGGCGCATCCTGCCGCAGATGAGCGGGGACGAGTACATCGGTTTTGAATACGATCCCTCGGCCAGCGCCTATCGCCTCAAGTTCATTCGCGAAGGGCGGGTAATCTGGGTCGATGTCGATGCCCGCACCGCGCGGGTGCTGCGGGTATCGCGCTGAGCCATTTGTCTTCACAGGGAAACCGTCGCGCGGGTTGACGCGTTAGATGCAAGCGACCACTTACCGGTTCGCAAGTTAGCAGGGGAACTTCGATGCGCATCCTGATTGTCGAGGATGAACCGACGCTGGGGCAACAGCTTAAGAACACGCTGGAACAGAACGGCTATGCCGTGGATCTGTCCACCGACGGCGAGGATGGGCATTTCCTGGGTTCAACCGAAGACTACGACGCCGTGGTGCTCGATCTGGGCTTGCCTGAGATTGACGGCCTCACCGTGCTGAACATGTGGCGCAAGGAAAAGCGCAACTTCCCCGTGCTGGTGCTGACTGCGCGGGATAGCTGGTCCGACAAGGTGGCCGGCCTCGATGCCGGCGCCGACGATTACCTGGCCAAGCCGTTCCAGAGTGAAGAACTGATCGCCCGCCTGCGCGCGCTCATCCGCCGCGCATCGGGCAATGCTTCCAGCGAGCTGATCGCGGGCGAAGTGCGGCTGGACACCCGCAGCGGCCGGGTAACCCGCAATGGTGAGCCGGTGAAGCTGACCGCGCAGGAATACAAGCTGCTGT